>JACRPI010000004.1:5160-9639 GCA_016214075.1 Candidatus Woesearchaeota archaeon | reverse complement strand
GCGACCACGTGGAGAAGAGGCGAAAGATATCAAAAAATCTGCAAGAAAAAAAGCACGTAGATGGGTTGTTGAACGTACACATAGTTGGTTCAACCGATTTAGAGGGTTATTGATTCGTTGGTCTAAAAGACCAGATGCTTCCATAGGATTATTGCATCTCGCATGTGCAATAATTACATGGAGGTCAATCTAATGGGATAGGCTCATAATATAACGAGAGAGAGAAATATCTCGAGTTGATTTTGTCGTCCATGATTTTATTACTTGAGGAACAAGAGAGATAACGACAAGTATTCCTGCAACATATCCCAAAATATCAATGAATATCATAAGTCACCTTAACCACTCTTCACAATTCTAACAAATTCTTCAACATCCAAACTCGCGGCACCAACAAGCAATCCATCAATCTCTTTGTGCGAAAGAAACTCTTTTGCGTTTTTAGAAGTCACACTTCCACCATAAAGTAATTTTGTTTCCGCAGCAACAGCAGCGCCAAACATCTGATCAAGCTGTCGTCGGATAAAATAACAAATATGATTGACGCGTTGGGAATCAGCGGCAGTGCCTGTACCTATCGCGGAAGGAGGCTCATAGGAAATAATTAGTTTCTGTTTCGCGTCAAACCGTAACCCCGTTAAACACGTCTTGAGTTGTTGTTCAAGATCCTTCTCCACAAAATGACTGACAAGTCCTTCTTTTTGTCCAACAAAAGTACCAACACAAAGAATAGGCGTTAAACCAACAGAGAACGCGGCAAGTAATTTGTTGTGTGCATCTTCATCTGTTTCATGAAACACAGAACGTCGTTCGCTATGCCCAATAAGAACATAATCCGCAAGCTCTTTGATCATCGCTGGAGAAATCTCTCCAGTATACGCGCCTTCCGGTAAATAGAAAATATTTTGCGCGCCAAGAAATAAAGGATGCTTCAAATTGACACTAAAACCTGTCGTTCCTTTATTGATTTCATATCGTAAACTACTTAGTGCAGTAAATGGAGCGCAAAGAACAACAGTGGAATTAGAGATCTGCACAAGCTCGCGAAAACGATGCATAAAAGAGACTGCCTTCACGACAGTCATGTTCATTTTCCAGTTTGCAATAATAAGAGGTTTCTTCATGCAGGAACAAGCTCCACATGATCAATTTTGTATGTTCCCACATACGGAGATTCCATGAATTTTTCTGCCTTCTTCACCGCAAGCCGTTTGTGGAATAAAAATGGACAATAGAGAACAATGGATTCATATTCCCCCCCTTCGCCAGCAGGATGTAAACCAATGCGATGATGCAGCTGCATGAGTTCATTATACGCTTTGGAATCAAGTTTTCTTCCCAACCACTTTTCGCTTAAACCATCCGCGGCAATCGAACTGATGTAAATCTCAAACCCGAGATCTATCATTTCTTTGAGGAGCATTCCTTGATTTTTGTGCCAGAGTGGCGCGAATGTTTTGAGCTGTAATTCTTCGCAAACACGATTCACGCGTTCATGTTGATAATCAGACGCAAGCGCGCCAACAATGATTCCATTAATACCATATTTCTCTTTTGCTTTTTTTAATGCTTCATGAAGATCACCAAGCTCATCTTCTTTTTTGCCAGAAGTCCTTTCTACAATAAGTGGCAATCCCATTGCTTCTGCCTGATAAGATGTAATATCAATGTTAGGAGTATGAAACATGAAGGATTCAGGATTATCAGATTTCAATGTAATGAGGCACGCGACATCCCAGCCAAAGGTCGTTGCGACATAGGTCGCGAACATGGAATCTTTGCCGCCACTGAACAGCGCGCCGAGTTTCAATTTCGTGATTTTGGTTGCGTCTTTAAGCATACAACAGATTTTGAATTTCTCATTAATATACTTTTCTCAAAAAGAGAGAGAAAATGAACAAGAAAATGTGACTGTGTGGGAATGAAAATTCAACAGAAAAGAGTAATTTCCACTGGACAAGACACGCTGCGGCGAGGTATATATAGTGAAGGCGCCAAATATTCGAACAAAGAAAAGCGCCTTCACTATCCAGCTGAGGCGATACAAATGTTCGATAATAAATCGCCTCAGCTATAACCAAGATTATCCAATATGGCACAATCATTGTAATCTCCGAAACATTTAAATATATGGTTAAAAACCATAATAGTATGGTTTAAAATGGGTAATGAAAAAATAAATATATTACGGTTTTTGATAGAGAATCAGGACAAAACATACAGCATCAGGCAAATTGCATTACAGAGGAGAATTAACTACAAGTCAGCATATATAAATATTAAAACTCTTGCAAAAGAAGGAGTAATAAGCGTACAAAAACAAGGGAATACAACGAATTGTTCATTCAATCAAAAATGGAACGCATCTGTTTTTCAAGTAGAATACGCACGACTTCAGAATCTTCTAAAAAATAAGAGTTTCCTTGTTATTTATAATAGATTAGCAAGAATAAACACCCAGTTTATTCTCCTCCTTTTTGGATCATATGTGAAAGGGCAGGCAACAAAACATTCAGATATTGATTTATTGCTTATAACAAATGATCCTAAGCCCATTGAAAGAGAAATACATTTAATTCCATTAAAAATCCATTTAACACATATAACGTATGAAAATTTTAATTCCATGTTAAAATCCAAAGAGTTTACTGTTGTTTCAGAAGCAATAAAAAAGAATATAGTGCTATTGGGCATAGAAGATTATTACAGGATGATAAAAAATGCTCAATGAAGAAAGGATAAAAGAAGCAGAGAGAAATGTCAGAGATTATATAGAATCAGGAATGATGAAAAAATCTCTATTTCAAGAGAAAATATTGATGATACTCCAAAAAAATGCGCATGATAGTATAGAAATTGCCGAATTTCTATCAGAAAATAAAAAATCTGATTTATGGATTATTGTCACTTCATACTATTCAATGTTTTATGTTGCAAATGCTGTTTTGTTCAAAATAGGTTATAAAATAGGAGACCAAACTCCACATAAAATAACTTCTGATGCATTAATTGTTTTTGTGAGAAATAAGCTGAAAAAGAGATTGTTGGAAGAATATGAAGAAGCACGGAATGATGCGCTTCCAGGAATAAAAGCAGATACGCTTATTGAGGAGTTTGACAAAGAGAGAACGAAGAGAGGAACTATTCAATATGAAACAACTGTAATTGAAAAGCAGGCAAAGGCAAAAACTTCACTTCTCCGAGCGAAAATCTTTCTCTTTGAAATGGAAAAATTATTGGAAAGTTTATGAGGCGATGCGAATGAAAAAAGAATTATTGTATATTGGAATTCTCACACTTATTCTTGTAATAAGTGGGTGTGGAACAGGAACAAGTGAAGAAGAAACAATTGCTCAAGAAGAGAATATTACAAAAGATACTGCTGCAGTTGAAGAAACAACGCAGACTGAAGAAACAATTATTGAAGAACAGCTAGTAAGCAATAAAATAACTGGAGGAGTAGTTATCGAAACAATAGAAGAAACTCCTGAAGAGACAACAAACGCAGTCAAAGAATTCACTATTACTGCAGTGAAGTTCGGCTACACCCCGAGCACAATTACTGTCAGCAAAGGAGATACTGTTCATATTATCATTGACAATGCGGACGGCATGCACGGCATGAAAATTCCTGAACTAGGAATCAGCGGAGATGAAGAAGTCACGTTTGTTGCAGAAGAAGCAGGAACATTTACCTGGCGATGTAACAATTTCTGTGGCACAGGACATAAAGAAATGAGTGGCACATTGATTGTGGAAGAATAATTTTTTCTTTTTTTTAATTATTTATACTTTTGTTATAAGCAAGAGAGTAGCATAAAGTCTGAAACGTAAAATCAGAAGAGTTTATAGTAGGATTCCAAAGAGAAAGCTCATCATGACAGGCATCAGAACCATCCCAAAATGGAGAGTAATCACAGATTTCTTGACCTGTAACATCAAAATAAGTTACATAACCTTGATCAGTTATTTGTTCTGTATCACTAAATTTAGAATAAAGTATGAAAGTGCCATTAGTGAAAATTCTACTAACTTCAAGAATTTCAAATCTTGCAGAGCCATATGAGGGAAAATAAGGATTCTCGTCATACTGACACAATGCCACATCAACAGAAGTTATATTCTCCGAGGGAATAGCATAAATGATTGATGGAAGAGCATTAGAAGGAGAAGGAAGAGGAGCAGAAGATGAATATCCAAAAAAAAAGAGGAAGATAATAATAACAAAGAGGAGAAGAAAAGACAAGGAAAGAAGTAATTTAAGTTCGAATTTCAAAGCAAGATCACATCTCCACAACAGTGCTTTGGACCATTTTCATTTGTTTTTCTTCTTCTTTTTTTGGTTTTGCCAAATTCTTGGAAATAGTAAAACTCATCGTTGTCCCTTTCTTCGGTTTGCTATCAACAGTGACTAAACCACCATGCAAAGAGACAATTTCTTTGACGATCGGCAGTCCTAAACCAGTTCCCCCCTGTTGC
>JACRPI010000004.1:0-5151 GCA_016214075.1 Candidatus Woesearchaeota archaeon | reverse complement strand
TGCCTACGAAGATGGGACTCCACTTGGTAGAACTTATCGAAGAGGTGAGGTATATGCTTCTTCGCAATGCCTATACCTGTATCACTGACTGAAATAAGAATAGAATCTTTGCGATCAGTCACGCGAACAGTAATCTTTCCTGCTTTAGGAGTAAATTTCGCGGCATTACTCAATAAATTCGTAAGCACTTGTGTAATTTTATTTTTATCGGCGACAACAGAAGCAAGTTTTTCAGGAACAATTTTCCTTAATTCAATTCCTTTTTCTTTAATCATGTGCAACGCAGGGGAGTGCATAATGCACTCCTCAATATTGGTATCTTCAAGATTCAAGTTTGCTTTGCCTGCTTCAAGTTTAGAAAGATCAAGAATATCGTTGACAAGCAACGTAAGCCGTTTTGTTTCACCAACAATAATGTCCGCTGCTTTTTGCTGCTGCTCTGCAAGAGCGCCAAGCTTTCCCTGTTGAAGCAATTCCGCGTACCCACGCATGCTCGTCAATGGAGTTCGCAATTCATGGCTGACAATACTGACGAATTCAGTTTTCATGTTTTCGACTTCGCGCATTTTGGTAATGTCTTCGATGACAATCACGCTGCCACCATCTTTGTGAAAACTTTCCTGGCGAAGGGGTCCAACAGTTGCTTTCAATGTTTTTCGTGGTTCTTTGGATTCAAATTCTTTAACAATAATGCGATTCTTTTTGCTGAGGAACAAACCTTCATCCTCAAAAAGATCGTAGAAAATTGTCGCGATGCCGCTTTTCGTCATGTGCAGAATATTTTTGCCAATAATCTTTGACGCTTCGACTTCAAAGATTTTTTCAGCAGCGCGGTTGAAGAGCACGACTTCATGATCTTTGTTTGTAACAATAACACCATCCGCCATACTATCAATGATCAGCTCAGCTTTTGTTTTTTCAAGGATTGCTTTTTCAGTGGATTTTGTTTCTTTTTCAATCGAAGTGCGAAGTTTTCTGATCATTTCGTTGAATGCTTCGACAAGTCTGCCGATCTCATCGTTGCTGTATTTTTTGATTTGATAATCAAGTTTTCCCTGACCAACGAGTTGTGTTCCGATAATGAGTTTGTCAACGGGTTCAAGAATGGTATAAGAAAATGCGACAATGATGACAATGGAGATGAGAAGCGTAATGCCATACACAATGAGGAAGTCTTTGTAAAAGAGCACATCGTAGAGCGTGCTTCCTGCAGGAACTTTATCTTCATTCTGTAAGTATGCGACGTAGGAAGTGACAATAAAGCTGAAGGAAATAAGAAGGATAAGAGAGACCAAAATAATTTTTGTTTTAATGTTTAAGACCATGATGATCTTTGAGATGTTTTTGCTTATAAATTCTTCTACCTCTCTTTTCACAAGCTTTAAATATCATCCGAAGAATCATCCTCTCATGACAATGAAGAAGTGCAATTTCTGTCCAAATCAAGTTCCTGAACATGGACAATGTAATAAGTGTGGATTTATTGACGGTCTTCAACGCCAGCCTCATGAAGAAGAGTTTAAACGCGCGCGAAAGATAAACAAAGAAAATAATTATCCGCAGTTTGTGAATATTGATATGATGCTCCTTGATGAATAAGTTTTTCTTTCTTGATTGTAAACTTTATTAAACAGAACAAAGAAACTCTTTGTATCTGTCCCTGTGGCGCAGTTGGATAGCGCAGCTGCCTCCTATTTATCTGAGAAGTAAGCAGCAGGTCCCGTGTTCAAATCACGGCAGGGACGCTTTACTTTAATTAGAACGTCCAAAAACAAGAATATTTATTTGTAACATCAATTAGTTAGAAATTAAGTAATTGATGTTACAGCATGGAAGAACTTCGAAGTAAAGAAGGAGATAAACATATTGGTATTACTTATAAAGAAGAGAGATTACCAATATATTAGTAAAGTATATAAATAACCTTGCTTACCAATAGGGTATGGCAAGAAACAATGCAAAAGCAAGACGAATCATCTTGGAGTTACTTCATCATCTTGATGGATCTCTCACCAAATACCGTTTGGCAAAAGAAACAGAAACCAACATTTCCTGGGTTATTGGACTTTTACGAAAATTAGAGGAGAAGAAGCTAGCGAAGGGAACAAAAGTGCTCCATATGGATAAACTCATTGATTATTACCTTGCTATGGAAAAACAGCAAAAACATTTTGATTTTTTCATCCAACAACCACAGGAGTATTTCCTCTCTCAAAAGAAAACACATGCTTTAACAACATATGCAGCTGAAAATAGTATTTCCCATCATCTTTTCCTCACACGATTTGATGCGTATGTCAAAGAAGAAGACATACAAGCATGGAAAGATGACTTATTCAAGAAAGGATTGATTGGAAGAGGAAATATCCGCCTTATTGTTGCACATGACAATTATATTTTTAAGTTTACACAAACTATCAAAGGATTACGTGTGGTGACAACTCCATTATTACTCATTGACCTGAAGCGAGAAGGGGGAGTCTGTATAGAAGCGTATGAATATTTGGTGAAAAAATATGTATCTGAACAAAGAAACTGAAATATCATATCATTATTTGCAACAAGTGATTAGGTATCTTGATGAACCTCTTTGTTTGCTCGGAGGTTGGGCTGTTTACTTTACAGTCAATTCTCGTTTTGAAAAAGACAGAGGAAGATCTTATCTTGGCTCTCGTGACATTGATCTTGGTTTTCATGATGTAAAGACAATGAAAAAAACAATGGAGAAATTAGAGCAGCTTGGTTTTAAGAGATTGTCTTTTCGCTACTTCAAAGAATTACATACAGAAACAATGCGAGAGTTGGATAAAGAAGAAGCGAGAAAAGTGCCATTGCACGATATCTTTCCTATGTATGTTGACTTGATTATTGCAAAGACAGATGCTTCCATGAAAACAAAGCTTGGTTTTATGCCTGTTGATGAACCATTATTACTACATGTTTTTGAAAAAGGAAAAAAGAACGATGTGAAAGAGTTTGGCAAGCATGTCATGATGCCAAGTCCTTCTTTGTTGATAGCAATGAAGATTTGCTCGATTAAGGAAAGAGATAAAGAGCACAAACGAATCAAGGATTTCTGCGATTTGACAGCGCTTTGTTTGTATAGTGGTATTGCAGTTGAGCATTTGAAAGAAGAAGTACACTCTTTTGTTTCTGAGAATAAAGTAAAAGAGAATCTTCGAGCATTAGATAAAGCAGATTATGCGCAGGTTGTGAAATTTTTAGGCATTGATGAAACCATTCTTGTTAATTTGATAGATAAATTGACCATGTAAGTAACTCAGTTTATTTATAAACGATACTTACATGCCTCTTTCAGTTTTTCCAGTATTTGTATCCACTCAAGAAATTAAGAAATGATCGATACGCTTCAATTCAGATTCTTCGTTCGGCAGGGACGTCTTTTTCTCAAAGAAGAGAAGACAATTTTATAAAGAACAATTACTTCTCAATAAGGATGATAAAGAAACTACAAAAGTTTTCAGTAAAGTGGCCTTTTTTGATTGCTTTAACACTTGTTGTGCTTGGAATCCCTTTATATTTCTTATACCTTCAAGATTATTTTGAAGAACAGACATTGCTTAACGATCTTGCAGAAAGAAAAGAAACAATTGAAACATTGCACGCAGAGAGCGTAAAACTCAGTGCAGAATATGCAACTGCAACAGCGTTTACAACTTCTCTAGAAATATATTTACAGTTTAATGAAACCGCAACAAAAGAGGAAGAAGAACTGAAAGAGTTGAAGGTGTTTATTTCTATTTACGCAGACGTATTGAATAACGCAAGCGTTAATAGTGCTGATGAAGAAGTGTTTATAGCAGAAAAAGAAAATGCATTCAAAGAAATTAAAAAAACAACAGAACTTGAGTATACTCTTTTTTCATATCTGAATAACATTGACGAACAAGAGTATAATGTTTCTTTGATCGACTCATCAATAAGCAGCTATGATGAATCTGCAGCAAATCAGGAAGTACTCGCTGCTCTCTATGTAGAGAAGCTTCGACTTCTGAATGCAATCTTGATGAATGAGAATGAATTAGAGACATTCATTAAGGAACATGAAGATGAACTTTTAATATATAACTTCTCAACAAGAATGTACATTTCTGCTTATCCAGAAAATCCTTCGGGAGGATATAATAAATGGAGTACTTCCCTTCATCCAGATTCACTTAGTTCATGGACAGAAAGTGCTCTTTCGATTATCAACCTTGAAATAATAGAAACAAATGCAAAAGTAAAATCACTCTCCACGCCTCTTTACAATGTGGAAATAACTCCTCTTTATGAAAGCGAAATAATGTATGGATTTTTAGACCAGATGAGTTCTTTTGGAGATCCACCTATAACTTTTACTATTGAGAATAAAAGAGATACACCGGTAAATCTAATTTTAGTTGCAGAAATTCAAGGATATACGACTGAAGCACGAAAATCAGTGACTATTGATGCAGGAGAAAGTGAAGAGGTTGAACTTTCATTTTCAACACTTTCATCTGCGGAAGTATCAGAGAAAAAAACAACAGCAATACAATACACTGTTTACTCAGATGGGAAAATAGTTATAGAAAATGCATTACCTGTTGCCCTTTATCCGAAAAACGTTATGATCTGGAATAATAACCTTACACATGGAGATATGCTTATTGCAGGTTTTGTAACACCGCATGCTCCAGAAGTAAAAGAGCTGTTGCGTGAAGCAGCAGAGTATGCGCCAGGAAATACATTAAGTAATCTCTGCAATTGGTGTGAAACCAGTAATGATTGGAGATTAACAATGCAAGCAGAGATTAAAGCAATATATAGTGCACTCAAGTACAGGTATGATATTACATATGTCAACACTCCTATCGCGTATGGTGATGCGGAAACCGCAGTATACCAGACAGTATATCTTCCATCAGAATCATTAATATATAAATCCGCAAACTGCATGGACGGCACAGTTCTATTTGCCTCCGCACTGGAAGCAATAGGAATAGATGCGTATATTTTCCTTGTCCCAGGACATGCTCTTGTTGATGTTTTGGAACTACCTATAACTGGGAAAGAAGAAGATGCTGTTGATCAGCTCTCAACTTTATTGCTTATTTATGGCGGTTGGGATCAAGCTGCTCTACGGGGTGCTGTCTGGTTCTATCTTTC
>JACRPI010000003.1 GCA_016214075.1 Candidatus Woesearchaeota archaeon | reverse complement strand
TTTTTCCTAACTTATTTTTTCTATAACCTTTTTTAGCAATATCACTGGATTTACAGTTCAAACATTGAATGTCCATAAAAATCACCAAAACAACCTAAGAATTAACTAATATATATAGATGACGCTAAATAGACAATGTCAATTCAGCAGTAGGCTTTTGAAGGTCAACCGGTACGTTTTCTTGTCGCTCTGGATTGAAACGCGCAAACTCTTGATTTAATTGAGTTTCTAATGCATTATGAGGGAGGTTTATTTTTTCTGCATCAAGAATGTTGATGTTTCCATACTGTCCAAGAACTTTACTGAAAGTGGCAGTAGTAATATCTCTGAAAGAAGAAGGAACATAAAGCGTAGAAGGAAGAGTAAGCTGTGAATAACTAAACTACGTCATCATAATTGCGGAGTCATCTTGCCCATGCTCATCATGATAATTTGGGATCCATCCTATCCGGAATCCAATAGGGACAAAGCCACGAGAGTAATATACTTGTTGAGAATGAGTAGAACTTGTTACAGTCCCTGTAAACAATGTACCTTGAAAATCAGCCAAGTACGCCATCTGTGCATCAGCGAGTTTGCCTGCAATCCCTCTTCCTCGTGCTTCTTTGGCAACAAATAAATCTCCAACTTCTGTTACTGAAGGATATGATTCTATAGAAGCATGACCTAAAAGTAGACCATCTTCCTCAGCAACAAAGCATGTTGCAGTGAGCGAATGGTTAGGAGAATAATCATAAATGCGCCTGAGATGTTTTACTTTTCTTGCAGCGACAATAGGAGGTAAACTTTGTTGTGCAAGTACACAAATTCTTTCTAAATTACCTAATGTAGCCTTGCGGATAATGAAGCTCATCATCTCACGCTCTCATACTGTTCCCAGACAAAATCAAATAATCGTCGTGCAGTAGGAATTATTTTTATCTTCTCTTTATCGAGGGCAACGTCAGGAACATTGTACATATATGCGACAGCAGAAACAGAACCGTCAACAATAAGAGGTGCAAATCCCGCAATAATATATCCTTTTTCTTGGAGAAGTTTCATGTCAGCGGGAGCGCTTGGTTCATAAAGCCGTACAGGGTACAGCTTTTTTGGATACAATATCTCTTCTCCTGTTACAAAAGAACGTGTTCTTTCTCCAGCAGTTTCAACACTTGCCTCTCTGAAGACGACACTGCCGAAAGAACATAATGTTTCTTCAGCAATTGTTCTATATTCATGAGGAAGGTAAAGTGAAAGTGTTGTTGCTTCTGCTCTCCATAACCCAACAGGAGAGAAAATTTGTGCAAAACCAACGGAAGTTTCAGGTCCAGAACCATGATCTGGAAAATTTCCAGGGAGGATACGAACTGGAGAGAAGCCAACAGAAAAAAGTTGTTGTTGTGAATATGGGTGCAATGTAACTGCATCAGAAAGTGCAAGACCTTGGAAGTTATTGTCTGTTAAATATCCAACCCGCGCCCTGCTTAACGCAGTTGCAATTCCTCTATTCCTCTGTGCTTCATCAACAACAAGAGCGCCAAAAAGTGCTTTATCGGGCTTAATATAATGAATGCGGGCATATCCAATAACTTCTCGATCCTCAACAGCAACAAAACGAACAGATGATGCTTCTCTTGTCGAAGTCTGAACTTCTTCTATGAGTATTGGCTGAACAGCAGGACCAAAACCTCGTTGAAAAAGCCCGATTATTTGTTCTAAATCATCAGGTGTCGCTCGACGAATTGTGTACGTCATATGAACACCTAAACATCGTCATATCTATCAGAAAGGTATGCGCTAACTTCATTATAATATTTAAGAAGATCGTTGTGATTATCCTGTGCGTTATCGATGCTGTCTTGGATGTCATCAAAGTCATCGTCAGTATAGCCGTCAAAATCGCGGTAGTCAAGATCATCAAAATCGTCTTCTATTGTATCAATAAAGTCTTCGAGATCATCAATATCATCTTCAACATCTTCAAGATCTTCTTCTAAATCTTCAAGGTCGTCATCACTATCTGCGTCAGCGATAGCGTCTTTGAAATCCTGTAGGTCGTCATCAAGATTATCAAGTTGATTAAATGCGGATTCAAGATCATCTAAAAGAACTTCAATTTCTGTTTTTTCTTCAACTGTCTCTGCAGTAACTTCTTCTGTTTCTTCTGGAGTTTCTACAGCTGCTGTCTCTTCTACAGGACTCTCTTCAGTCTCTGTCAGAGGAACAGTGATCGTATGAACATAGACAACAGTTGTTCCGCCTGCTGCTTCAGCGAATGATGCTTCAAGAGCAGAAGGAACTTCTTCTTCAGTGTAGCTTGCGAGTAATTGTTCTTCAGAGAGTTCATGATATTCTGTGACAAAGAGCAAAACACCTACAAGTGCAAGAAGCATAGTCATGCTGACAATTCCTATAATCAATGAATCTCGTTCCATAATAACCCCAATAGAAGCGTAAAAGAGCTACCTATATTTAAATGTTTCGTAAAATAACTACTAAAAAGTAGTTACTAATTGGGTTTGAGTCGAAGAGGCTAAAGAAAACTATATATAGCAGGGAACCATAGAAAGATGTATGGCAGATCTAAAAATGCAGCATCTTATTGTGATGGTTGCGCTTCTTGTTTCTCTTGTGGGAACCTTGTTAATTCTTGGGAAGATGAATACTGACGCTTCGCCGATAACTGGAGCAACAGCGGTAATTGATATAACTGCAGAAAATATAGGGGGAGAAGAACAGCAGACAGAAACAGCACCACAAGAAGAAGGACATGGAGCAGTAGTTCGTGTCGTCGGATCAAATCAGACAAATACAGAATAATTCAATTTTTCCTTCTCAATTTCTCTTTGCTTCTTCACTCAGAACAATCACGTCTTCAATAGATCGTGTTTTTCCTTTGTTTCTGTTTTGAATTTCCTTGTGAATCAGTTTTGCGTCATACGCGCGGGTCATGTCCACAGCAAAAGAATGTTTATGGCCAGAAGTGCACGAGAGGGTAATATATTCTTTATTGCCATGTCTGGAAAGTAGGGGTAGATTTTGGTCAACAAAATCCTTACCACAATACAAGCATTTGTCTTTAAAATCCTGTTCTTTGAGAAGCTGATGAATAAGCATTATTTCACCATCTTTTTAACCCAGCGTTCGTAACTGCGGTTTGCTTTATCTATCTTCCATGCAGTAATGCAAGGGCATTCGTAAGAATGAAGCGCAACAACTGCTTTCTCAATTGCGTTGTATCTCTTCTCCACAGTTTTTGCGAGAATAATATGTTCTTCATTGGTCTCGAGTTTCCCTTCCCAGAAGTACATGCTTGTCGAGGGAATAATGTTTGCGCACGCGATAAGTTTTTTCTTCAGAAGATGCGCAGCGATATCCATTGCCTGCTGTTTGTCTTTGCAAGGAATGTATAATGCAAGCATAAATCCCCACAATACGTTACCCCTCCAAGTTGCTTATATACTTTTCGAAAGAAACTATATATACAACTAGAGATTATTTCATAATATGGCTCAAATCCTCGTCACGAATTTCATTGGCATATTTATCATTCAGGAGAATAAGATTATTGATAAAATTCTATTTAGGGATTTGGAATATAAGAACAAGCACCATGCGCAGCATTGTGAAGCAGAACTTCTTAAAAAACATCCAGAAGCAAAAAAAGAAACCACGTTCACATTCCCACAAGAAAAAGAATTCTTGAAAAAATTCTGGGAAATCAACATCGCAGTTGCGAAGCAGGCGTGCAAAGATGCGGTGCGAAAGGAGCATTTCATCATGCAGGCAGTTGCGTCTATGGAAGATATAGAAAAGGCAGTAAATCCGCTCGTCAAGCGCTGTCGGGAATGGTTTGCGTTGTACTGTCCAGAAGTCAATGAAAAGGTTGCGAATCATGAAGCGTTCATTGAAATAATCACCACAAAAAGTAAACAGGAAATTCTTGATGAGTTTAATATCGCTACAACAATGGGCGCGGATATTGCAACAATTGACATTGAACCAATGGAAGAATTTGGCAAGCAAATTAAACTTCTCTACAATTTCAAAAAACAGCTCGAAGAATATATTGAAAAAGCGTTGCATGACATTGCACCAAACCTGCTTGCGGTTGCGGGTCCAGTGCTTGCGGCAGAACTCTTACTTCACGCAGGTTCCTTAGAAAAGCTGGGAAAAATGCCTGCTTCCACAATCCAGTTGCTCGGCGCGGAAAATGCGCTTTTCTTGCATCTCAAAAAGCAAGGAAATTGTCCACGCCATGGAATTATTGTCAAGCATCCGTTGCTTGCGGGAGCAAAAGGAGAGTACCATGGAAAAGTCTCGAGAAAGCTTGCGGGAATACTCAGCATCGCGGCGCGGCTGGATAGATTTCACGGCGACCAGTATAAAGGATTTGCGCTGAGAGAAAAGCTCGACAAAGATGTTGCAACGCTCGTCTCAAAGCCAAGAAAAATAAAACCACGAGCGTATGTGCCAAAGCAACGAGAAGAAAGGTATGAAAGACCTCGTGAAACAGAAAGACCATTCCGTCAAGAAAGATCCTCATATCAGAATGCAAGACCAGATCATGGAGCAAGAACAGGCAATACGCCATTTAGGCAGCATCGGCAGCAAGGAGCGCCTGAGCGAAGACCCGGGTATAAATATTCTGGGCAACATCGTGAATCACCGCGCGATGGAAGATCTATGTATTCAAGACCACACCCAAGAAGTTCAGGATATGAGCATTCGCAGCAGCGCTCTGAATCGCCACGTGATGGAAGAACCACGCACGCGCAAAGACCACAAACACAAACGCAATCCACTATGAATTATAAAACAAAGGATCAACAAAAGAATAAACAAAAGTATCAGCCCTATCATAACGATACAAACAAAAAACGAAAAACATTCAAACCATTCAGGAAATAACGGAGAAAATAATCATGACCATGCAGCAACTTCAAGCAAACCTTTTTGTGGAAAAAACAAGAAGAGGAGACCAGTTTTGGACGAAAAATCTCACTCCTGGAGAAACAGTCTATGATGAAAAGCTCGTTAGCAATGGCGCGTTGAGACAATGGAGTGTCAAAAAATCAAAGCTTGCTGCGGGGCTTGCGAAAGGACTCAAAAAACTTCCTGTTGAAGAAGGAGACGTCATTCTCTATTTAGGTGCATCTTCCGGAACTACTGTTTCTCATTTGTCTGACATGGTGGGAGAAGACGGAATGATTTTTGCGGTGGAATTTTCCTTTTACATGTTGAGAAGATTGGTCATGCTCGCGGAAAAAAGAAAAAACATTGCGCCAATATTAGCAGACGCAAATCGTCCTGAAAAATACCAGGATCTCATTTGTGAAGTGGATTTCTTGTTTCAGGATATTGCGCAGAGAGAACAGGTTGCGATATTTCTGAAAAATATGAGATTTTTGAAGCAGGGCAAGCTTGCAATGCTCGCGATAAAGGCGAAGTCCATTGACGTGCTTGCGGATCCAAAAGACGTCTATGAAAAAGTAAAGAAAGAATTAGAGAAAGAAGTCAAAATTCATTGGCAGAGTAGATTAGATCCGTTTGAGAAAGATCACTGTTTGTTTGTTGTCGAGAGAAAATAAAACAAGTAAGTAAAGTGATGCAAACTATTTCTAACTCACACACTTTCCATTACTGCAACTATATCCAGTGCCATATTCTTCTTCACAGCTGACTTGTTCAAAATAGAATGCAGAGCCATCTCTGCAGTAATATTCCATGAGTGTTGACTCGTCTTGACAATTGTCCTGCGCAAGAATTGCTTTACCAACAGTATAATGCACTCCTTGTGTCGTTCCTTTTTTCTTATAATTCAGTGCATCGCTGTCTTCGCAGGCAACACAGATACCATCTTCAGAACAAGTGGATCCTGCTGCGCAATCGGATGTGGACGAGCAAGTCGTGTATCCAGGACTCGTCGCGTCAAGAGGATCACTGCCATCATCCAATTCTTGAGAATCAAAATAACCATCATCATCGCTGTCTTGATCAAGGGAATCAGTTCCTTCACTCTCTTCTTGTGCGTCAGAGAGTAAGTCTCGATCATTATCAACAGAGCATCCTTGTTCATAGCAGACATAGCCAGTATCACAACTGCTGTCGCCGGTACAGCCAGAGACGGCAACCTCTTCTTCTTCCTCAGTTGCAGGTTCTTCTTCAACAACTTCTTCTGTTGTTTCTTCAACAGGTTCCTCTTCGGGAACTTCTTCTATGATCTCTTCTTCAGGAAGAACAGGTTCTTCAGAAATTTCCTCAGCAGGTTGTTCTTCTTCAGGTTGCTCCTGTGTAATTTCCTGTCCAATCTCATCAGGAAAGTCAGTTGGTTCAGTTGCGGCGCCTGCAAGATCTCCTGAGCCAAGCAGGTTCATGAGTGCAAAGCCAATGCCGCCCAGCGCGAAAAGCGCAAGAAACGCAATAGTCATTTTTTTACCAGAGAAAGGAAGATATTTCAGACCTTTAATGTGTGGTTTTTCAGGAGGATGCACGTCATGAAGCGCTTCATCAGCGATTGTTTCTGTGTAGCCGTGCTTGAGAAGATGTTCCCGAATAGTTGCGCTATCATGTCCGTGTTCAAACTGCCGTTTAATGTAATCAGCCAGTTCTTTGTTGATCATATCCTTATTCAAGATTTACTAGTATAAAAACGTTGCGCAAGAGAGAAGACCAGAAGAGGCGTCACGACCATCTGAAGAACAGGACTTATACCTACATGAAGAATAGGCAGAACAGGCATTGCAGCAGTATAACTCCACACAGAGGTAAAGTACATATTTTTGATTTCAATAAAAAAGCTAAGAAATATACCTGAAACAATAATCAAAACAAGCTGTTTCTTCCAATCAGAAAGCCAAAAGAAAGTTCGTGCCTGCAAACAAACAATCCAATAAATGAGCAGAACAAGCAATCCATCTGCAGCAGCCATGTACAGGAATCCATAGAAATCATGGACCATTGTGGTCACATAGAGTGGTGCGTGAAGATATTCCCAAAGAATGTTAAGCAGAAAAGCAAGACAGAAAATAATCACATGTAGTTTTATTATTTCTTTTATCTTTTTCATTTTCACACGCTCATAAAAAATCATTTGTAAGCAAAAGTATAAATAAATTATGTTAAGCGTACGACCGAACGCAGTGAGTGTCGTACTTGATCTCGCTTCCAATTGGCGAAAGAATTGACACAATTCATCTATTTATTAAAAAGTATAGAGAGCTTTGAATAATTCAATTTTTCTCCGAATTCAAAGCGGTTCTATTGAGAATTTTGAGAAAAAATCACCATATGTATACCAAAAAGTGATTTTTTCAAAATTCTCTATAGCATGAACATGTGAATGAGCAACAGGGCGATTCAAAATAACAATATTATAACTTCTTCATCTTGAGCAACAATGAATTCCCTACAACGCTGACACTGCTTAATGCCATTGCGCCACCTGCGATCATTGGACTCAACAACCAGCCAGTGAATGGATACAAAATCCCTGCGGCAATCGGAATACCCAGAACATTGTAAAACAATGCCCAGAACATATTCTGTTTGATTTTTGCCATGGTGATTTTACTCAAGCGAATCGCTTTTGCGACATCAAGAGGGTCATTTCTCATGAGAACAACATTTCCAGTTTCCATCGCAACGTCTGTGCCAGAACCCATCGCAATGCCAATGTCTGCTTGCGCGATCGCGGGCGCGTCGTTGATACCATCGCCAACCATCGCAACACTTCCTTTTTTCTGCAATTTCTTGACATATGCGGCTTTTTGGTCAGGCAGTACTTCAGCAAAAACATTAGTAATTCCTGCTTGCTTTGCAATACCTTGCGCGGTTCGTTGATTATCTCCAGTAATTAAATACACAGAAACACCCATGCGTTGGAGTTTCTCAACTGCTTTTTTCGCGGTTTCTTTGATAGTGTCTGCGACAGCGACAAGACCAAGAACTGTTTTTCCGTCAGCAAGAAGCATAACGGTTTTTCCTTGTTCTTCAAGCGCGATCAGTTTTTCAGCAACAGATGTTGTATGGATGTGCTGTTTCTGCATCAGTCTACTGTTTCCAAAATAAAACAATTTTTTACCAAGCGTCGCGGTAACGCCATGTCCGGGAATAGCGGAAAAATTAGTTGATTTCAAAAGAGGAAGCGCCTTCTTTTGCGCGTCTGCGACAATTGCTTCTGCGAGCGGATGTTCAGAATGCTGTTCAATGCTTGCGGCAAGTTGAAGAAGCTGCTTCTCAGATAAAGATCCTGTTGAAACAATATCTGTCACGACAGGTTCTCCATGAGTGATGGTTCCTGTCTTATCAAAAATAACAGAGCGAACTTTGTGCGCCGCTTCAAGCGCGTCCCCGCCTTTAATCAAAACCCCTTTTTCTGCCCCTTTGCCTGTTCCCACCATGATTGCGGTTGGTGTTGCGAGACCAAGTGCGCACGGACATGCGATAACAAGAACAGCGACAGCAGTGAGAAGACTAAAAGAGAACGTTTCACCAGCACCGAAGTACCAGGTAATAAATGTCAGAATTGCAATTCCGATAACTATTGGAACAAAGTATGCACTCACCGCATCAGCAAACCGTTGAATAGGTGCTTTTTTTGCCTGCGCGTCTTCAATGAGTTGGACAATCTGCGAAAGTGTTGTATTCGCGCCAACTTTTGTTGCTTTAAAGCGGAAGCTTCCCGTTTTGTTGATCGTTGCGCCAATGACAGGATCTCCTTTTTTCTTTTCAACAGGGATGCTTTCTCCCGTAATCATGCTCTCATCAACAGAAGAGTGTCCATCGACAATAGTCCCATCAACAGGGATTTTCTGCCCAGGTTTCACAATGACAATGTCACCAACAACAACGCTGTCAATAGGAATTTCTTCTTGTTTTCCGTTGCGAACAA
Organism: Candidatus Woesearchaeota archaeon; assembly: GCA_016214075.1. Taxonomy (NCBI): domain Archaea; kingdom Nanobdellati; phylum Candidatus Woesearchaeota; species Candidatus Woesearchaeota archaeon. Next base: position 54,838 of record JACRPI010000003.1, on the reverse strand, counting down.
CAAGCGCTGTTTTCGGCTGTAAGCCCATGAGTTTTTTAATAGCTGCGCTGGTTTTTCCTTTCGCGAGCGCTTCAAGGTATTTACCGAGCATGACAAAGGTAATCAAGATTGCGCCGACTTCAAAATATTGTCCAAGTTCTGGCTGGAACAAGACAACATAGATGCTGTAAAAATACGCTGCGCTTGTTCCGATGGCAATAAGGGTGTCCATGGAAGCGCTTCCATTTCGAAGAGAATGCCATGTTCCTCGATAAAATTGCCATCCCACATAAAACTGGACTGGAGATGCAAGAATCCATGCAATGTATTCCGCGAAGGGAATTTCTATTCCAACGCTTGGAAACACAGACGTGATGAGAAACGCGGGGAGAGAAAAAAGTAGTCCAATAAAAAAGAGTTGTTTTGTTTCAGCGATCTCTTTTTTCCGTCGGTGTTCTTCTTTGTCTTTTCCTTTTGCGCTGTCAAAAACAGTTGCGGTATATCCTTTTCCTTTAATTGCGTTGATAAAAGCAGGAACACCAGTCTGCTGTGGATCATAAGAAACAACAGCGCGTTCAGTAGAATAATTGACAGTTGCCTCTGTAACGCCGGACACTTTGGTCAGTGCTTTCGTCAATATTGTCGCGCAGCTTGCGCAGTGCATGCCAGAAATACTCAGTTGTACTTTTTTGTTTTCATTAGTCATAAATTCCACCTTTCACTAGTTTTTTTCGTAAATAATATCCATTTGCGGTAAGAAGAGCGACAATTCCAAGTTGTATTTCAAGTCCTTGAAATGGAAGTGCTCCCCAGCTTAACGTAATGCCAAATAATCCAAAGAGCGCGGGAAAAATGCTTGCGACACATGCGCTGCAAACGCCTGTCGCGACGCCGCCCACTGCGCCGATACTTGTCACGCTTGCGGTCGTGCCAAGTCCTGAAGTACTGCAAGTTTTGTTACGTTTATATTCTTGATAAACCAAATAAAGGAAAGCAGCATTTAACCCAAGCAGTATTCCTATTGTGAGTGTCAATGCAACAGAGAGCAGCAACTGAATCCAGTTAATAGTATCAACAAAATAAGGAATGTATTGCGCAGTCACATAAAACTTGCTCACAAGCACAGTTATGGTAACATACAGTAATGTAACTGCTGCAATAATGCCATACTGTTTTTTCCCAAAGAGCTGTGGTGTTTTCATTGGACGATCAGTGTGCCTCTTCCCATGCCCATAGAGCATCTGAAACTGTAGCTCCCTTTTTCTGTTGGAGTAAACTCCAATGTGTCATCTCCTGCTTTAAATTGTTTCTTGATGCCAAGGTCTGGAATCAAAAATGTTCGAAAGCAGCCCGTGAGTGAATTCAAGTCTGCTGTAATGCGAACAGGTTTTCCTGCTTCAACAGTGATTGTTTCAGGATCATAGTTATATGCGCCTAAAGAGAGCGTGAATTCTTGATATTCACCGGAGTCAGGCCTAGTTTCTGTTTCTTCTCCAGAATCTCCTGAAAACGAAATGCTTCTCCCACTGAGAAAAAAGCCAAACGCGACTCCTGCAATAAGAACGAGCAGGACAGTCCCGATATTTTTCATAATTGTTTGTAGTTCCATTGTTTCACCCCTAAATAAAAAATATGATAAAGACAAATAAAATAACGCTGACGAGACAAAAGGAAAAAAATGTCATGAAGTCAAGTGGTTGTTTTTCTACTGTTGGATTTTCTTCAACAACTTCTTCGTAAAGCATGTACGAAAGCCCCCATAAAATAAAGAGGTTCACGAGCATGAAAAGCGGCATAAACCAAAGTAAACGATCAAACTGCATCATCACCGCGATCATAGGACCCATTGTTCCACCCATAACTCCTGCCATCATTCCTTCCATGATGCCCATGATGCCACAGCATTTGCCGTTGAATGCGCCGAGAACAACGCCAACAAGAACCCCGACAACAGAGCCAATAAAGATACCATTCGTTGCCCCGATAATCGTGCCGAGAAGCATGCTGGACTGCATTCCTAAGGTCATGCCGATCATCATGCCCACCATGCAGGGAACTTCTGTTTTGTAGGCGTGGAAATGCCAGAGTGCTGCGCCAAGAGCGACAACCGTGATGTCAAGATAAAGTATCCACAATGCTTTTGTCGTGAGGAGTGTTACATCCCCGCCAAAGATGGTTTTCCAGACAATCGCTTGGAGCAAAAGAAGCAGCAAAAGTGAAAGTCCTGAATAGCGAAGCATGGTATATTCCATTGCGTATTTTTCTTTGTTTTGAACAAAGTCTTTGTAGCGGTCAGAAAATGTTTTTCTGCCGAAGACAGAGAATGACGCGCGGTATCCTTTGTTGTGAATGAGTCGAAGAAGCTGTTCTTCTGAAAGCGCAGAAGCATCATATTCTAAATCAATAGCGCTGGACGTAACAGAGATAGAAAATTTTTCTATTCCTTTTGTATTCTCAAACATTTTGCTGAGTACTTTGACACAGCTGCCGCAGGTAATGTCTGGGCTGTAAATCGTCTTTTTTGTTATTTGCATTTTTATCACTTCTTATTGTTTATTTATTCGCCATGCTCTTTTTTGAATCGCCTTGCTGCTTTTGAATCCCTAAATCTTTTTTATTTAGTATTTTAAAAAAATGTCAACAAACTGTTCAGCGACTATATACAATATTATTTCAGCACCTTATATCCTTCTTTTTTAATCGAGTTGACAATGTTGATGGAATCTCCATCATACTCGCATGTCACTGTTCCAGTTTTTTTCTTCTCATCAACAGTCACATGAATCTCTTTTGCGCCAAGTTCCTGCAAATTATCCTCAATAACCATTTTGCAGCTTTTGCAGTGTACGCCTTCAATGTTCAAATGAATTTTTGTCATAATCAATCACCTATTCGCATAGAAAAGCGCTCTTTTATTAATATATTTCCTGCAAAGAAAGCGTTTAGGGAAGCTTGATTTAGCCTTCTTTTAGCTAAAGAATGTTTAAAACTGTTTAGAACGCATTTTTTTACAGTTTCAAGAAAGCAAAGGCTTTCAAAAAACCTTCCTCAAATAAACCTTATTCGTATTCCCTTCTGGTTTCTTGCTAATAATCCCTTTCTCTTCAAATTTTTTCAAGATCAAAGAAACATCAGTTTTGGTTAATCCCGCTCTAAATCGTAATGTAGATTGCAAAATCCCTTCCTGTTCTTTTATCGCAGTAAGAATCTTTCTTTCATCCTCAGAAAATCCAGCAAGAAAAGCGCTAAATTTCTCATCCTTTTTCTTTTCCACTTCCGCTTTCTGTAATGCGCCGGCAATTTGAAGATTTTGCTCCGCTTGTAATGCGAGAATTTGCTTTGTTTTGTCGAAGAACAAAAGATAAACCCCTATTGAAAAAAGCAACAACGAGAACGCTTCGCCAATCACAAAGATCTTGCTTTGTTGTTGATGAAGACAGGTGCCATCTTCGAGGAAACAATCTGTTGGATCCTCGCGAAGCGCGGTGATAGTTTGAATAGTGACTTCTTCATCGAGTTTGATTTTATAAAACAACCCCGCGAGCGCAATGCCCACGATAATCAGGAAAATACCCAAATTCTTTTGTTCCATAAGAGATTGGAACCAGAATGGGTTTATATTTCTTTGTTTCTGTAAATACAATGCGATTCTTCAAGAATGCGCTGAAACAAGTCAGTCACAAATGCAGGAGAAAGTCCGAGTTCTGCTCCATATTTGCATCGTGATGCAAGAATCTCTTTTTCTCTGACAGAGTCAAAGAAGGGCAGTCCATGTTCTTGTTTGTACTGGGCAACACGTTCAACAGTTTTCATTCGTTTTCCAAGAAGAGTTCGTGCTTCTTCACCGAGTTCCATCTGTTTGGAAAAAGTATCGAGTAATTGATAGTCAAGGAGATCTATTTCAGTTCTATACGTGCAAAGTTCAGCGTCCATTCTATCAATCCTCAATAACGTGAATAATATGCACAGGACAATCCTGCGCAGCGCGTTTGTTCGCCTCAACTTCAACAGTGCTAATAGTGCGAACAAAACAGTCCTTTTTCTTTTCCGAGCCAAGAAGACAAGACTTCCCATCAGCTTTTGAAATGGTCCAATACTGAGGAGCATGCTCAACACAAGAATTGCATCCAATGCATCTGTCTCTGTAATGAATTATTTTAGGCATTTTTCCCTGCTGTTTTATCGATGACGACAAAGAGCTTGTCGTTTTTCCGAATCTTTTGAGGAACAGAAAAGGTTATCTCTTCTCCTTTCTTTCCAATAATTGCCCGTTTGTCCTGAACATAAAGTTCGTTTATTATGGTCTGAAGCACTCCAGTTGTTTGTCCAGTAATGATTACTTCATCGCCTGTCTTCAGTTCTCCTGCTTCGAGCATAAAGTGAGCAATCTCAGCTTTTGGATAATAATTTTTCGCGGTGCCAAGATATTTCTTTTCTTTTGTTGCGCAAGAGCCATAAGTGCCGCTCCACTCTCCAAGTTTTTTGCCCAGATAATAGCCGCCGTGCCAGAACCCTCTGTTATACACTTCTTCAAGTTTTTTAGTCCATGCTTCAATCTTTTCAGGAGTGTATGTTCCAGCGAAATAGCTATCAACTGCTTCTTTATAGGCAGCGGTAACGGTTGCGACATATTCGGGTGCTTTTCCTCTGCCTTCAATTTTCATGATAGAAACGCCTGCTTCAATAAGCTTGTCAATAAAGCCAATAGTGCAGAGATCTTTTGGAGACATGATGTATTTGTTGTCCACAACAAGTTCCTCTCCTGTTTCATCGTCAGTAAGTTTGTAGGATCGTCGGCAGTTTTGGAGGCATGCTCCTCTGTTCGCGGAAGCGTTGTAGGTTGCAAGGCTCATGTAGCATTTGCCGGAAATTGCGACGCAAAGGGCTCCATGGACAAATACCTCAATTTGGACTAATGCTCCAGAAGGACCTTTAATCTTTTGTTCCTGAATCTGTTCAGAAATTTCTTTTATTTGTAAAAGTGTCAGTTCTCGCGCAAGCACAAGAACATCAGCGTGTTGCGCGAAAAAGCGAACAGCTTCTATATTTGAGATGTTCATCTGCGTGGAAATATGGACTGGCTGCCCAATCTGTTGTGCGTATTGAAGCACAGCAAAATCACTCGCGATGATCGCATCAATCCCTGCTACTTTTGCGGCGTCACAAATCTTTTTCATGAGAACAATGTCGTGATCATAAAGGATAGTGTTCACGGTGAGATATGTTTTGACGTGCTGTTTTTTACAGAGCGCGGCGATTTTTGGAAGATCCTCAAAGTGAAAGTTATTTGTCGCTCGCGCGCGCATGTTGAGTTGTTCAATACCAAAATAAACAGAAGTCGCGCCTGCGTGCAGTGCTGCCATGAGCGACTCGTAGGACCCCGCAGGAGCCATAATGTCGATGTTTTTTTTTGTCTCCATAAAGGAAGAAAAGAAGCAATCCTTTTTAACTTTATAGGCTTTTTGGACGGGAGATTCCTAACGTATTGAGGTAAAGCAAGGTAAAATCAGAGACCAAAGGAAGTTTTTTTATTTTTTCAAGAGGCATAAAGCACTGCGTTTTATGTTTATGCGGTTCTTTATTTTGAAGAGTCCCAGAAAAAGCAAGAATTGCGAAGAGGTGTCCTTTGACAACAACATTTTTGCCATATCGCATATAAAGAAAATCTTGTGTCGCAATCTCTTTGAAGGAAGTAATCGAGATGTTACATTCTTCGCGAAGTTCTTCCCGAAGCGAATCCTCAACACATTGATTCTCTTTTGTCTTACCAACAGGAATAGTCCAGAAACCAAATTTAACATGTTCCTGCATGAGAATTTCACCATTTTCATTAGTAATGATTGCCGCAATGCCATGATGGTCATGAAGATCTTCTGGAGTATAGGAAATAGCCATGTCTCTCCTCAAATTATTTTTCCAGCGGCAACTTCTTTTCCTGCCACGCTAAAATACCGCCATCAAGATGTCGAACATGGTTGTATCCTGCTGCTTGCAGCATATGCAGTGCGTGTCCGCTTCTGCCACCAGATCTGCAATACAGAAGAATGTCATCATTTTTCTTCACGCCAAGTTCATCCATTTTCTCTTCAGAGAGCTCCTGTACAGGAAGAAGTTTTGCGTTTTTGATGTGTCCTTCGTTGAATTCTTCAGGTCGTCGGACATCGATAAGAATAATGTCTTGTTTTTTTAGTTCTTTGGAAAAGTCTTCAGGAGAAAGATCAAGTGTTCTATTCTCCTCTTTAGGAGCAGCAGTGGTGCATGTTCCTGTTGCGCATGTTGTTTCTTTTCCAAATAATTTTTGTAAAAATTGTTTCATAGAGAAAAGAAGAGACTCATTGTTTTTATGTTTTGTGAAGGAAAAACAGCAACTTTAATATACACACAGTGACAAAAGAGAACAAAAGAGGTGTTTTATCATGAAACAAAATCTAGGAACAGTGGATCGCGTGTTACGCTTTGCGTTAGCGTTTTGGTGGCTAGGACCATGGGCACCGCAGTATAATATGGTGTGGCTGAATTGGGTCATTGCAATCGTGGGTTGGATTGCGTTGGTAGAAAGCTTTTTCTGTTATTGCGCATTGAAAGAAATGCTCGGATTAAAACCACAATAAACATGAAAGCGCGAATAAAGCGCCACATACGGCGCTCTTTTTTTCTTTTTTGTGCAATTCTTATATTCACGTTTTTCGATTGGCTGGTGCATCAAAGTAGCCAGATGCTTGAAGTGCCATTATGGTATTTCACAAATAAAATTCTGTATGGAACGCTGTGGGCATGTCTTGCAGGTCTTTTCGTAACAAAGCTCTCTATTCCAAAGCAGGCTGCGGTCATCACAATAGTCACAGTCACATTACTCCAAATCCGTTATTTGTTGTACGGTTATCCAGTATTGTTTCATCTTATTGTTTTCCCAGAACATCTTTTTTTTCTGTATGTTGCAACGTATTATATGTTAAAGATATCGAAGTAAAGAAGAACTCATATCTTTTTAATCACAACAAATGTTGCAAGTCCGCACGCGTATTTCTTTATTTCCTTTTTACCATTCATTTTTTCAATTTCTTCGGCAGAAACAAAAGTAGAGCGAAAGAGGTGTGTTGCAAGGGGAAGAAACCAGAATGCAATATACCATACGGGTTTTGTGAGAAAAACAAGAAGTATTGTGCCATCTTTGGCTAAATTTTTGTAACCTCTGTTGACAACAGCAGAAGGTTCAGGAATGTGGGAAAGCACCCACGTGCAAATCATAAGGTCAATGGTTTTGGGGAGCACAACAGTACGCGCGTCTCCTTCAAGAAAAGAAATATGCTCTTGACGTCCAAATTTCTGTTGCGCGACAGCGAGCATATCAGGAGAGAAATCAATGCCGAGATACGAGGGAAATGGTTTCTGCAAAGACAAAATTCTACCAATATTAATTCCAGTGCCGCAGCCAATCTCTACAATCTTTGTTTTGGAAGTAATATTCATTTGAAGTGCTTCAAGAAAATCCTTCTCAAGGGTGTGTTCAACAATCCTTGTCCATAGTATTCGAAAAGGATCATACCAGGTCGCGTGACCGAGATGATAAAGAGATTGAACTGAAGTAAGATTTTTGCTCATGCTTCTTCTATAATTGTTCTCTATTTATTTCTTGTTGTTTTTCATATAATGCACAAGCCATATACCAAGTCCTAGTGCCAGATACAGCTCGATCATAGGAAGCGACAACATATGCTGTTGTCCTTCTTGAAGAAAGCTTGTAATAGCGCTTGCGATGACAAGTGCCGCGATAATAGTTCCAACAACGCGTATGTTGTTTGCTTTATGAAATTCGTTCATATATCCACTAAACTCTTTTTTATCTATGGTGACAGCGATGCTTCCTTTTTCGATGAGTTTTAGAACTCGCGCCGTATGAAGCGGAAGATCTTCAACAATCTCTCCATAATCAAGAGAATTTCTCAATAAATTTTTGACGGTTTTAACAGGGTGAAGTTGTTGTTTCAGCGTCTTTTCTACAGACTCCCGTGCGTCAGTAAGAATGTTAAATTGAGGGTAAAGGTTTCTTCCAACAGATTCAGAAGTAACAAACGCTTTAGAGAGTAATACTAAATCTGAAGGAAAGTAAATTTTGTAAGGCACGCCCGCGATAACTGCGCGAAAAAATGCGTCGCTCAAACTGCTGTTTCCCACAGAGCCGTAGCATGCAGCAAGGATGTCCATGAACGCTCTTTTAAATCCTTCAATATCTGATTCTTCTGTTGTCTCCGCGAGATCAAGGATGTGCACCATGGCTCTCTCAAAATCACGCTCTAACAAGTGGATGAGATAAAGAGAAAGTTTTCGCCGCTGTCGTTCAGTCACTCTCCCCACAATGCCAAAATCAAGAAAACCAAATCTGTTTCCTTGGAGAGCAAGAATGTTGCCGGGATGAGGATCACCATGAAAAATGCCATGAACAAGTGTTTGCGCGACAATAATGGTGATGCCATTTATAGCAAGTTCTTTTTTGTTTATGTGGAGTTTTTGTAATCCTTTGGCATCACTAATGTGTGTACCGTCAATAAATTCCATGGTGACTATTTTTTTCGATGTCAATTCCCAGTGGACTTCAGGTATTTTGAGAAGCGTTTCATTTTTGAAGACAGTCCGCATCTCATCCATAATGCGGCCTTCATTGCGGAAATCAAGTTCCTTCATGGTCCAATCTTTAAATTCCTGAACAAACCGCTTCGGTCGGAATGGTCGTGTTTCTGGAATGTGCGTTTCAAAAAGAGCGGCAACTTTTTCCATGATTCTAATGTCTTGTTCAATAGTGGTTCGAACGTCAGGTCTGAGCACTTTTACCGCAACCTTTTTTCCATTTTTTAGCTGGGCAATATGAACTTGCGCGATGGATGCGGCAGCAATAGGTTTTTTATCAAAGGAAGAAAAAAGTGATTGAACAGGTTTGCCAAATTCAGCTTCAATAATTTTCTGTACTTCGTTGAATGAAAATCCAGGAACATCTTCCTGTAATTTCCGAAGTTCAGCGCAGTATTCTTCAGGGATAACATCTGGACGTAAGCTGAGTAACTGGCCAAATTTGATGAATGTTGGCCCAAGATTTTCAATCACTTCTCTGAAATGGAGAGGGAGTGAATGCTTTTCAGGAGGACAATTGCATTTTCTTTTGATGAAACAGCGAATCCGGCAACGGACAGAAACACATTTCTTGAGTCCACTTTTTTTAATGTAATACGAAAAACCGCCCATAAAAAAAGCAGTAGCGATGTCGCTCAGTCTTTTCATGTCTTCTATGTCTTGTTTAATATGGTGTAAGGAGGTCATAGTATAGTGCTCTACTAGTGACGATTATTGCTTATCATCTTATTTAAACCTTTTGCTAACCAACACAGAAACATTGAAATAGTTCTTCTTTATCTGAAAACAAATGAAGAAGCATAGTACAGGTGCGTTATCAAAAGAACAGCGTCAAGAGCAGGATGCGATATACAAACAAAGAAAGAAATATGATTTTATCATTATTGGAACAGGAATTTCTGCGTTGACTGTAGGTGCCCTATTAGCGCACGCGGGAAAAAAGATTTGTATGGTCGAGGCGCACGACGTTCCAGGAGGGTATGCGCACACCTTTAAGATGGGTGATTTTCATTTCTGCGCGCAAATCCATTATATCTGGGGATGCGCGCCAGGAGAGAGAATTTACGAATTCCTCAAACAGATAGGATTAGAAAAGGATATCACTTTTGAATTGTTCAATCCAGAAGGCTATGACCGCGTTGTTCTGCCCGATGAGAAAAGTGTTATGATTCCATACGGCTTTGACAAGCTTGAGCGGCATATTGAAGCGGCGTATCCAGGAGAAGGAAAAAAAGTAAACAAGTTCTGCAAGATACTCACCACGATTCGAAAAGAGATAGCATTTCTTCCAAAACAGAAGAGCGGCTGGTGGGAGTACGTCAAAAGCTTTCCAAAATGTTTGACAATACTGAAATATCGAAAAAAAACACTTCAAGATGTTTTTGATGAGTGCGGTCTCAGCAAAGAAGCGCAGGCGGTTCTCTGCGCGAACGCGGGAGATTTCATGCTTCCGCCGGAGCGATTGTCCATCTTCGCGTATATTGCGTTATTTTGCGGCTATAACAATGGAGCGTATTATCCAACAAAACATTTCAAGTATTTGACAGAACGGCTTGCGTCATTCATCACAGAGCATGAGGGTTGCCATATTTTTTATGAAACAGAAGTGGATAAAATAAATACAGAAGAAAATAAAGTAACAAGCCTCGAAACAAAAGACGGCAAGACGTTTACCGCTACACAGTTCATTTGTAATATGGATCCTCAGGCAGCGTCCTACATCATTGGCAGGGATAAATTTCCAAAGCAATACATCAAAAAACTTGATTATGAATATTCTCCATCAGGAGTAATGATTTATTTAGGTCTTAAAGATATTGATCTTCTCAAATATGGGTTTGGAAAATATAATACATGGCATCTTCTGCAGTGGGATATGAACAAGATGTGGAAAGAGCAGTTGGAAGAGCACAATTTTGAGAAGCAGTGGTTTTTTATTTCAACGCCGACATTGCATACAGAAAAAGCAGGAACTGCGCCAAAAGGAAGTCATGTCATGGAAATCGCGACAGTCACAGGATATGATGTTTTCAAAAATATGCAGAAGAACAGCTATAAAGAATATCTTCAGGCAAAGATGGCAGTTGCGGAGAGGATGCTGGATTTAGTGGAAAAATATTATGTTCCAGATTTGCGTAAGCATATTGCGGTAAAAGTAGTGGGCACACCAGTGACGCATGAAGATTTCTGTCAGGCGATTCGCGGCAATGCGTACGGCTCCAACATGACGCCAGAGCAAATGGGTCTTGGTCGCCTGAAAGCAAAGACACCGTTTACAAACTTCTTCTGGTGCAATGCGTCAAGCGGATATGCGGGAGTCTATGGCACCGTTGCGACAGGAATGAATCTGTATATGGACCTTACTGGAGACAAGTTTTTTGACTCAAGAAATGTTCCTGATGATGAGAAAATTATTGCGTGGGTTTGTAAGAAGCAATGATTTGTTGAGCAACCCGTTGACCGCAGCGAAGCGCTCCTTCTGTCCATGGACTGTTGAGATAATCGCCGCAAAAATAAATGTTGTTTTCTCCTTGCCCTTTTTTCAGAAATTCGCTAACAGATCGAATATGTTCCTGCGAAAATTTGGGCATTGCTTCTGGCCAGCGATGCAAATCATACCCTTCCAGATCATCCTCGTCGAGCCAGGAACAAATCTTAAGAAATTCTTTTCGGACAAGAGAGAATATCTCTTTATCTGGTTTGTCAAGAATCTTTTTCGCGAAATCTTCATGAAGCCAGACAGAGAGCATGCTTTTGTCTTTATGGATGAGTTCTTCTCCTTTCATTTTTTCATTGGTAAATCCAGATATTGCGCTGCTTTCTTTATATGGAACCCAGACAACAGAAAACTGCCGCATTTTTTTTGAGGGGACGCGGAAAGCGACGCTGATTGTGGAAGAGTATGGTGTTCCATCAAGCACCTTTTGTTGTTCCCTCGTCGGGTTTTTGTATATCTTTTTGGTGATGCCTGCTGTGGTTGCCAAAACCGCTTTTTCAAAAGATGCTGTTTTTCCATTTGTCACAAGTTCGACGCTTTTTTTCCTCGCGTGAATGTGTGTGACAGGAGTAGCTGTTCTTACGTGGAGTTGTTTTGCTAGCGCGTTGGGCAATGCGCTCATTCCGCCTTTTGTGTTATGAAGATCCCAATCTTTTTTATGGTATTTTATAGACTGCATAACTCCAAGTAAGGCGCTGACGCTTATTTCTTTTGCTCTATGAAATTGATATGTTGACGCGAAAGGATCAACATAATAATCAGCAATCTCTTTTCCTGTTTTTCGTTTCATGAAATCATATGCGTTTTCATGGTCATATGCTCTAGCGGTGGAAAGATCAAAGAAATCAATTCCCTTTCCACAGCGGAGAAATTGGAGAGAAAGCAGCACCTTTGAAACCCAGCTCACTCCTGCGGTCAATGGAAGAATGTTGCCATCACGGGCGATGCCGTATTGCAGAAAAGACATCTTCTGCCAGAGAACGCCGAGTTCGTTGCAGTATTTTCTCATTTCGGTATAGACATTCGCGAGATGATTTGCGCCAATGTCAAAGGGCATGTCCTTTTTTGTTCTTGTGGACATTCTTCCGCCAACAATATTTTCTTTCTCATAAACAGTGACCGCAAAACCCGCTTTTTGGAGTTCGTACGCGCAGGTGAGTCCGGCAATTCCTGCGCCGATCACCGCGATTTTTCTCAAGCGGGGTGTTTTCATTTTTTCACAACCGTGTACCACAGCGCGTGTTCATAGGCGCTGCTCCAGAGCATGCCGAAAGTAAAGCCGAATAATAGTTCCTCGATGGGAATTCCAAGAAAGAGAATTCCAGAGAGCGCTGAAAGATTCCAGACTTCCTGAACAATCCCCGGATAGGCTAGTATGAACGTAAGGAAGAAAATAAAATAAAGACTAAGAAATAAGAGCGCGCCAATTAGTATCTTTCTCGTTAAGTCAGGTCTGCAGAGCATCGCGGCGATGCCGCCGACAAACATTGCGATGCACGCGGCGTAAATAGAGTTGATTTCTGTCCATAAAAGAAGAGGAATGAACACGAATAGTGGCGACGTAAGCGCAAGAAGATGAAAGTGATGTCGTTTGCAGTGTTTTTCTTTTTCAGGGAGTTTCTTGTGTTTTACTCTAAAGAGAGCCTCATATAAAACAGCGCCAATCCCTCCAATCGCGAAGCAAAAAATCAAGCTTTCGATGTCAAATCCTGTTCTTGCGGCAAGATCGAAAAGTGATGGTGGACTCCAATATTCTGGAACAAAAAGCGGCTCTGTGAAGCCAAAGGGCATAGTAAATAAGCTGACCCAGAACATTTCTCTTCTGACTGTGGGCTTCGCTAGAAAAATAAGAAGCCAGACACCTAAAAAGAGAAGGGAAAACGTAAGCCAGGGGTTAAAAGGATTATTGAGGGTCATTAAACCCTTTTACATTGCATATTATTTATATTTTTCCAAACATTAAAAAAGAACAACGTTTTTACTCTTTTTGGTGATAATATGATAAATATGATAAGTAAAAAAACAAGTATAATGGTAGTATTATTGTGTATGGTATTTTTCTTAGTAAGTTGTGGAGAAAAAGCAGCGGAAACAGAAGTTGTCGCAACACAGCCAGTGCTTGGAGAAGAAGGCGCGGGTGTGGAAGAAACAGTGGTTGTCAATGTCGGTGACAGTGATGTCTCAGTTTCCGTTGGAAATGATGAAGAAAAAGACAGTGAAGAACAAAGTGACACAGAAGAAACTGCTGAAGCGGAAATAGTGGCGGTTGCGATGCGGAACTACAAATTTGACGATCAGGAAATCAGGATTAAAGAAGGAACAACAGTAGTCTGGACAAATTATGATAGCGCGCCGCATACAGTGGATGGGGAAGGATTAAATTCCAGAACAATCAGCCAGGGAGAATCATGGACTTATACCTTCACGAAAAAAGGGTTGTATGATTATTACTGCAGCTATCATCCAAGCATGACAGGAAATGTGGTTGTGGAATAGAATAATCGAAAAGTACATTTTTGCATTTTTTCTTAATTTTTGCTTGAATGTAGTCAACTTGTCCAAAACCTCTTTTTATGACTAAAACTATAAATAGAAGTTCTCCCTAACGGGGAATATGTCAGAAGCAATATCTATAACAGATGTGTATGAAGAATTAAAGAAGATAGAGCGCAATATGGTCACAAAGCAGGAGCTTGAATCACTTTCGGCGACTATTGAAATTCTCAGTAACCCTGAAACAATGAAGCAGCTTGCGGAGAGTGCGGAAGATATTCGAAAAGGCAAAGTAAGACAAGTCACGTCAGCACACGATTTACTTAGTGAGTTATAATGTCATGGATGATCAAGCGTACAGACACTTTTCTTCGTTTTCTCAAACCACATAGGCATAATGCACAGCTTTTTGCAGCGTTAGATAAAAAAATCCAGCATCTAAAGGAAGATCCTGTTGCTGTAGGTGGAGAGTTAGCAGGAGCATTACACGGAAAACGTTCTACTCGTCTTATTAGAAAGTTCCGTCTTATTTTTTCTCTAAATGAACAAGAAAAAATTGTATATTTAGAAGCTATAGATCACAGGGGAGATATTTATTAATTTCACAACTATTTTTCTCATCAATTGGGAAAGAAGAAAAAAAGAGGTGTAGAAAAATGATATTTCAAAAAATAGAAGCGAAAGCACAGCAATACCAATGGCTTGCGCCAATCCTGCTGAGAACAGGAGTTGCTGTCGTTTTCCTCATCTTCGGGATTGACAAATTTTTTCATGTCAATGCGTGGCTTGCATATGTTCCACCCTTGGCAGCGCAATTCATTCCAATAAATCTCACTTTATTTATGTACATTCAGGGAGTAATCGAAGCAGTGCTTGGATTTCTGTTATTGATCGGTTTTTGGTCGAGAACAGTTTCTTTTCTCTGCGCGTTGCATCTCGCAGGCATAATAGTTGCGTTAGGCTACAACGAAATCACGGTCAGAGACTTTGGTTTATTTATGGCAACGCTTGCGCTTTCATTGAGAGAACAAATGAAGTGGAGTATTGATAGTTGGATGAAGAAAGAAAGAGAGTAATCAAACTTCAATCGTAATTTCATGGGTGTTTTTTGGAACAATACGGACTTCTTTTTCTTTTTGAAGGTTAAGAAATGCAGCAATCTCTTTGGGGATTCTGACTGCAAGACTATTTCCTACTTGTGCAACCTTTGTCTTTTTCGCAAGTCCAAATAAACCCAGTTCTTTTGATTTCACTTGTATTTTTTTTGCAGTGTCACTATCAAAGAAAGCTTCTCCACAAGAAGAACAAGCTTGTGCCTTAAATTTGCCAAGGGAAACACCAAATTCTTTGTGTTCAACAATCTTTTCTTCTAATGTTCCTTTTCCGCACATCACGCATTTCATAGTTTTTCACCCATATTTTTGTAAACAGTTATGACAAATAAGGTATCTTCCTCTTTGACAAAAACACACTCAGTTCCTGCCATGTTTGCATGCCATTTTTCTGTATCATGCTCCTTCCATTTCATTCCTTGTTTAAGCGCAGTTTCAACTTCTTCAATATCAAGACCATATCCATCCATTTTTTCTAAGGCATGCTTACTAAAAACAATTTGAATAAGTAATCACCAAGATATGCGTGGATTTACAAGTATATATATTTTACTGTTTTAATAATTAACTTTCAAGTAGTAAATTAAGCGAAAACTATATAAATAACACGATTTTAGTACCAATATTAAACAATTAAGGTGATGACACAAATGGCGAAACAAGAACGAGTAACAATCAATGATGAGCACGCAGCAGATTCATTTTATGATGATTCTCTACCAACTGCGTTAAGAGCAGCACAAGCACGTGCTTCTGAAACAGGTAATTTTGTTAAATCAATGCCAGAAATTTTAGTTCTTAGGAGAAAAGCTCCATTTACTAACCCTGTTTGGAGTACATGGTACACTTGCGCTTCAGAAGAGGATGTCGGAACAACAGAACAAGGAAATAAAGTCATGATTGAAGTTCACGGTGGAGGAATTTTAACACCAGAACGAATTGAAACAGCATATCAACGAAGGCTGACAAAACAATACGCAGCACATCTTGCAGAAAGTGAAGTAAAAGACCTCTTAAAAGGAAAGTTGGCTGATCAAACAGAAATTCCAGTCTATTCTTTTGCCGATTTTAGAAAGGGCATTACTGATTTGCCACGACGTTATGCAGTTGTTATGGATTATGAAATGGCAAAAAGCGTAGCTTCTGGACATTTTCCAGTAGAAAGTTTGCGTGATAATGCGCTTGTGATTGTTCGTGCAGGCGGAGTTGCAGAAGCAAACGCTTTTGTTGACAAAATCGCTCAGCGATACACAAGCTATGGAAATTGGCATCTCTTCAATGCTATTAATGCGGACGAGGCTCAGGGGCGTGTGCTCTTTGCTGGCAACAATGATTACTATGGCTTGGTTGGCAACTACAGCCTCAACGGCAATGGCCGCTTCCTCGTCGGGGTAGCGCCGGAGGCGCACGTTGCGCGAAGCGCAGACGCGAAAAAATCACCTCTCGAAGGTATGGTGAATGTAGCATTGCCTCGTGATTTTTTGACTAGTTTGGAAAGTGGTGCAGAAACTATCACCTACAACGGTCGCACGTACGATTTGAGAAAATAATTTTTCAAACATTTTTTATACCTCTTCTTTCTTTTATTTTATGTCTCAGCTATAAAACAAAACCCGTGATGGTTTTGCAACAAGGGCTTTAGACTACACGTCCTCTTGCTACGGGAGCTTGCTCTTATAAAATTCAACCACGACAGCAATGAAGTGGTGGTGATCATTTCCGCAAGAGGGCTACTCAGGGGCGTGTGCTCTTTGCTGGCAACAATGATAACAATGGCTTGAATGGCAACAACAACCTCAACAACAATGGCCGCTTCCTCGTCGGAATAGTCAAGTTCTTAAAGCTGGGACTTTTATTTTTTCTATGCCAGTATTGTATGACAAAGTTTGCGACCTTGATAACTTGAAAGAAGCATTTCAAAAAGCCAGAAAAGGAAAGACGCTAAAAACGTATGTTCTTGATTTTGAACAAAATATAGATACAAATCTGATTACATTACGCAATGAATTATTGCTTCATTGCTACAGACCAAAGCCATTGGAAACATTTATCCTGAGAGATCCAAAGACACGAAAGATTAGTAAATCAGATTTTCGTGACAGAATAGTGCATCACGCAATTTGCAATATCATTGAACCAATATTCGATAAACAGTTTATTTATGATTCCTATGCGAATAGGGTAGGAAAAGGGACACTGAAAGCAATACAGCGTTTACATTATTTCAAACGAATTGTCTCAAAAAATAACAGCAGAACCTGTTATATTTTGAAAGCAGACATAAAAAAGTATTTTGATGCTGTTGATCACAAGATTCTCCTTTCTCTCCTTGAGAAGAGAATCTTTGATAAGGATTTGTTGTGGCTTATTGCTATAATTCTGGAAAACCATCATACAACAGAGATAGGCAAAGGAATGCCGTTAGGAAACCTCACATCACAATTTTTTGCGAATATTTACTTAAACGAATTAGACCAATTTGTAAAACACGATTTGAAAGCAAAATGGTACATTCGTTACGTGGATGATTTTGTGATTTTAGACGAAAAGAGAAATATTTTAGAATTATGGAAAGAAAAAATTGATTTCTTTCTGAAAACAACATTGCAATTGGAACTTCATCCGACAAAATCAAAAATTCTCACATTAAATAATGGTATCACTTTTCTTGGTTTCCGTATCTTTTTTCATCATACGCTTGTTAGAAAAAAGAATGTTTGGAAATTTAAGAGAAAGCTAAAAGCACTCAAAAAAATGTATGCAAAAGGGAAAATAGGTAGAGAAAAAGTAATCGAGTCTTTAGAAGGATGGATAGCTCATGTTTCTCACGCTAATACATACAAATACAGAAGAAAAGTTGTGCGCACGTTTAACATCTTATTTCCGTTGAAATTAAAAATTACACCAAAAAATAATTTTTTCGCCCCCCCCCCCCCCGACGGTAACTAAGAAAACAACAAATTTTCAAAAGAAAATAAGAAGGAGTCAAGAACAGTTTAGTTATCAAAAGAGTGTGCAATTTCTTAAGAGAGGAAATACAATTCAACAAGTAGCAGAATTGCGTAGCATCAAAGAAAACACGGTTTGGGAACATGCAGTAAAAGGTATTGCTTCAAATAATATCTCGATTTATCAAATTCTAACAAAAGAACGTGTTTTGGAGACTCTCTTTTATATCCATAATAGTGTTGACACGCTGAAAATAATAAAAGACCGAATTCCGAATCAAACAATAACTTATAATGAGATCGCATGTGTTCTTGCATGTTATAGAGTAAGAAACAGAAAATCTAGAAAAAAGTCTGTCCAACCTACTTCTTCTTCGCTTCGAACAAAAACACACCGAGTGTTGGAGTCGCTTTCCACGTCTTAAACGCAGTAACAGTAAACTTATGCTTCTTGAGCATCTCTTCTACTTCTGCTGCGCTGTATGCTTTATGATGTGCCTTATGAAACAATCGTGCAAATCTATCAAAGATAAATGTCGTCGGATAATCAGTGCAAATGTCAAGTATCAACAATCTTCCATTCTTCTTCAACACGCGGCGAAATTCCGCAAGCGCGTGATCAGGATGGGGTAAATGATGTAACACTGAAGAAGAAATCACCACATCAACGCTTGCGTTCTTCGCGCTAAAATTTTCGCAGTGCGCAAGTTCAAGAGAAAGTGTTTTGTTAAATCTATCTTTGGAAAGATGATATTCCGCAAGATCAAGCATAGCGGGCGTAATGTCAAATCCTAAAATATTCCCACGATGCTTGAACTTCTGTCGGATTCCGGCAATAAGACTTCCAGTGCCGCAGCCTGCGTCAAGAATTGTTTCCTTGCCTTTCAATTTGAGTTGATCAAGAATTGCTTTTTCAGTAGAAGCAAGATATGTTTTCCATTTGTCATTATAAATCCTCGCGATGCCAGTATATTCCTCAACAACATTTTTGTATAATTTTTTAGTATAAGAATCTTTGATGTAGCTCTTGTATTTGGAGTTTATCTTTTTCTCTGCTTTTTTCTTTGCCATAATAATTCTTTTCTCATATTTAGTTTTATATAAACCTTTCGGACGAAGTTTTATATAGAAGAATGACGCAGAAAAATCCATGAAACAACTTTATCCGCTCCTCTTCACTGCATTGGTTGCTTGTGTAAGTATGGGGGTTATTTTGCTCATTCAAGACGCGGAAGGAATAACAACGCACAACACAGAAGAGTCAATTTATTTTTCTCTCACAGGCGCCGCAGTAGCGACAGCGCAAACAGATATTTTTTCCATTTCTGCAAAAGCAACAAGTGGCACAATAAAATGGAAAAATAGTGATGGAAAATTAATTTCCATCCCTATTGCAGGAGATGGCAGTGCGAGTGGACAATCGCAGACAGAAGCAGTATATTACGGAAAAGAGCAGAATGGAAATCCGGATGACAGAATATACTTAGAAAGTGAAGCGTGTGCAGGAACAACAAGTGTCGAAGATTGTGTTGGTGCGCAATTTCTTGTCATTGCGCGGCAGAACGCGCATCTTTTCAAGATCAAAAGTATAAACACAGAAAAAAATCAAATCAGTATGGAAGACAGTTCGTATGAAAAAGAGGCGAATAATCTTCAGTACACAGATGGAAGTGCAACAGCGTTTACTATTGGCGATACGACAATCTTTCTGACAATCAATGAAGCGACAAACCAAATTTCCTTCACCAGCATTGGTAGCAGCGATGGAGCAACAATTGAACTCTACGACAAAGCAACACTAGAACTCGTCAACACAAACACAGGAACACAAATTGTTGAAGGGTTTTTGTTTTCAGAATATGCGGATGGCGCGTTAGCAGCGAGCAAATACATTGGTCATGGGACAAATCCTGCGCTGAGTATCGAAATAGTTTACGATGATCTCTATAACAACCAAATAGAAATAAGTAACAATCTCTTGACGGATTTAGGAAAAGCGCAGGGCAGTGGCTGGTACACGACAGATCAAACACGTTCTTTTTACACAAATAAAGGAACACTGTTCACCTATGCGGAAGAAAAAAATAAACTGACTATAAGCTATAAAAAAACAACGACCGGCGCAATAGTAACAATACAAAAAACAACACAAGAGACAGCGCAGACAATCTATGGCGTGGATACGCAAGGCGATGTGGGAAGAGATTCTTCTCTTGTCTTAGACAAACGAGGAAATGCGTACATCAGTTATTTTGATGAAACAAATGACGCGTTGAAATACGCGTATGAAACAGCGGATGGTTGGTATGTGCAAACAATCGATACAGGAAACGTCGGCAGAGAATCCGCGATTGCGCTGGACACAAATGATCTTCCACACATTATCTATACAGACACAAAGAATAAGCAACTCAAGTACGCGAATTACGATGGTTCACAATGGAATCTCTGGATAATAGAAGACGCATACACGACTGCTGTAAATCCAACAATTGCGTTAGATAGCAACAACCAGCCGCGCATTGCGTTTTATGATTATGAAAATGACAATCTGTTGTACATGAAATATGATGCAGAAGTACAGCAATGGGAAACAGAAATTGTCGATGAAAAAGGAGATGTAGGAGCAAATCCTTCAATGATGCTAGACAGCGATGATAATCCGCACATCGTCTATTTTGAAAATGGATACGATCTGGTGAAGTATGCGCATGAGGAAAGAGGGATATGGCAAACAATGATCATTGATGATTCAGGAAGTATGGGATTATGGACAAGCATACAGGCGAATGCAGAGGGAAAACTGTCTTTGTGGTATTATAATGGATTGCTGGACAAAGCAGTAAATCTGCAGTATGTTGAGGATGCCACGTGGCAACAGAATACCTATGACCTTGGCGGATTTGCGTTATATCAAGGAGATCTTGTGGTGGATGACTCCAACTATCTACATATAACGTATTATCCAACAGAAGAAAAAGATTTGCGGTACGTCGTGACTGAGTTGGGTTGAAATTCTTATTCCATTATTTTCAATATTTTCTCCTTACTTCGCAATCCAGAAACAAACGCAACTTTTTTCTTAAGTTGTCGAGAAACAAACTTAAGGAGTTCTTTGTTTGCTTTGTCTTTATCAGCAGGAGCGGCGACAGCGATTTTGACGATGTGAGCAGCAGCATCATAAGAAAGAATTTCAGTCTTTTTTGCGTTTGGTTTGACAGAAATGTGAATTTTGTTGTTCACAAGATAATCACTGAGCATAATTTTTAACTTATCTCTCCACTATATATGTGTACCTATCACAAAACACGCACCATGAAAGAAAATCAATCGCTAAGCAAAGACCTTGTATGACTACGCAATCTATTATTATTAAAAATAAATCCGACCTATAAACAGAAAATAATAAAAGAATAAAAAAATCAAACCCTCGGACGTGCTTCTTTTTCCACTTTCTTCAAGACACTATCCAATCCCACAAGAAGATTTCGTTCAACAACATATGCGGTATAGACATTATCTATCTTTAAGTGCGCGTGAATTTCGTATTTCTCTGATTTTTCTCGTTCATGAACTGTTTTAAGGGTCATGTTCAAGCCACGAAAGCCGCTGTTGTGTGCGCTCATGTCTTTGACAAAATTACCCACTATTTTTTTGACAATCACTAATGTTGCCGGATCAAGCTCTCTAAATCCAGTTAATTGAATATTACCACCAAGTTCTAAAGTCATATCCTTCACCTCTTATTTCACTGCGATTTCAACACTATGTTTTGGTTCTCACGAGAACGATCTTTTTTAGAACTCAAGGTATATAAAGATTATTGTTGCGATTTTCATGAACTATAATATGGATAGGTTTATATAGAAAAATAGTAAGAGAAGTGTATTCTTATCAAAGAGAGGTGTGTATCATGAGTAAAACGCATATGGAAAAATATATTGTGGGTGCAGTTCTTGTTGTTGCAATTGTTGGAGTTCTTTCACTATTAATGACTGGAGGATCAAATAATCTTACAGGTCAAGCAGTAGGAGATCCACTGTGTACTGATACAGATGGACCCGTGGGAGCAGGAGGATTAGTATATACCACACAAGGAACAATTTCTGGAGGAACATGGAAAACAACAGGTGCAGTATATGCGGATAAAACAGATTCCTGTGTGACAAGCGGAAGAAAAGCAGGATACCTTTTGGAAGGATTTTGTCCTGATTCAACTCATGGTTTTTATAATTACGTCGATTGTGCAATAAAGGTTGGCGCAGGATATCGCTGTATTAGTGGTGCGTGTGTATTAGATTCAGATGCAGATGGAGTTCCTGATGCAAGTGATGTTTGTCCAGGGTATGATGATACAGATGATGCAGATGGCGATGGGACGCCGGATGGTTGTGACACTTCTGTCTCTGAAATAGTTATTGCAGGATCACAAGATGGAAATGTTTATGTCCTTAATGCAGAAGATGGATCTCTTGTTGAAACAATAAGCGCAACTGCTGCTTCAGAGTATCATGGTGAAGTCGTTAGCGATGTTCTTTATATCACTCAGGCAGTGGGTCTCCATGCGTATAATATAGATGATTTTAGTTCTCTTGGAACCGATACAGCAGGAACGTATGTCTATGATTCTGGTGGATTAAGCTATTTTGAAGACGATCAGCCTGAAGTAGATGAATATTATACTTATGTAGGTTCCACATCTGATAGGATTATTGCCATTGATATAAACAATGCAGAAATTTATTGGCAGTATGATGTAAGTTCAGATGAGGATTTTAATAAACCCGCAATATTAGGTGATACGATTTATGCTGCTGGAAAAAGTGGGACAATTTATGCGCTTGATATGACAAACATTATTGAAGGGGGAGATATACTAACGTCAGATGATGACTATCCTGATACTCTTTGGACGTATGATGTGGAGGCAACTGATACAAGCGATCTTCTTGTTGGTCCAGTAGCAGGAGATGCTATTTACATAGGAGATGATGAGGGGTATGTCCATGCTCTTGATACAGATAGCACTGTGTTATGGAGCACAAGAGTAACAAATGCGCGTGTATATGGACTTACAATATATAATGACGTGCTTTATGTGAGTGCATCAAATTCTGTTTTCGCTGTGGAAACAAGCGGTGGAACTGTTTTGTGGGAATATGAGACTGGCGATTTAGTTCAGAGCGAAGCCTTAGAAGCTTCTGCAACAAGTTATGTTTACTTTGGCTCTGATGATGGTTATGTTTATGCAGTAGATGCTGCTGATGGGAGTGAAGTATGGGCATATAATGCAGGAGAGGACGTGAATGGAGATCCATATGTGGTAAAGAGTGTTGGTTCGCTTGGGAGCGTCTTGTATGTAGGTGGAGAATCAGGAACTGTATTCGCGTTAGATGCAGATGATGGTACAGAACTATGGACATATTCTACAGGAAGTTATGTTAGAGGACGACCAATATATTATTCATACGATTAGTTTCTTTTTTTCTTTTTTTTCTTTTTACAATTCCCGCAGCAAACTTTATAATTATTCCCTTATTTTTTCAAGGAATGGAAAAGATTCACCTCCTCTCCTTCGGCTGTTCCAACAACTTTCATGAAGGAGAAGTAATGGCTGGCTTATTAGAAGCAGCAGGCTATGAAATCACAAAAGATCCATACGGAGCAGATATTATTATCCTGAACTTGTGCACAGTCAAAGGGGATCATCAGGCGCTGAGCACGCTCAAAGAAACAACAAAGCAGTACACTGCGAAGATTATTGCCGCTGGTTGTATTCTGGAAAGCACAAAAGCAACACTAAGAAGCGAAAATCCATCTCTCTCGCTCCTCAATACCCATAACATCCATAAAATTGTGGAAGTAGTGGAAGCAGTGATCGAAGGCGATGTCATTGACGCGCTGGAAAAAAACAAAACAACAAAGATCAATCTTCCCAAAGTCCGCCTTAATCCCATCATCAATATCGTTCCCGTGGGAAATGGCTGCACATCTGTTTGCACCTATTGTTCTGTCAAATTAATCAAAGGAAACATCCAATCATATAGTATCCAAGAGATTGTCGATGAAGTAAAGCGTTCTGTCGCGGAAGGCGCGAAAGAAATATATCTCACAGGCCAAGACACAGGCGCGTATGGATTGGACTGGAAAGCAGACCAGAAAAACAAAAGAATCGAACTTCCAGAACTCATTGATGCTCTAATAAGAATAGAAGGAGACTTCATGATTCGAGTGGGAATGACGTCTCCAAATCATGTCTATCGGCATCTTGATCGCTTAATTGCAGTTTATCAGCATCCGAAAATCTACAAATTTTTGCACATCCCTATTCAATCAGGCAGTAACAAAGTCTTGAAAGATATGAAACGGCCATACACAGTGGAGCAGTATAAAGAGTGTATAACTAAATTCAAAAAAGTGTATCCTGAAATAACGATTGCGACAGATATTATTGTCGGCTTCCCAGGAGAGACAGAAGCGGAATTTCAGGAAACAATAAAAATTCTTGAAGAAACAAAACCAAATGTCGTTAACCGCTCGAGATTTGCGGCAAGACCAGGCACAAAAGCAGCAGGAATGAAGCAAGTTCCAACGAACACAATAAAAGAACGATCAAAAGTGTTGATGGATGTTGCGGAAAGAATAAGTAGAGAACAAAATGCGGTGTGGAAAGGTTGGGTAGGAAAAGCGCTTGTGGATGAGTATGGAAAAAGCAATACGATGGTCGCGAGAAATTATGCCTACAAGCCAATCCTCCTCAAAGGACGATATAGTTTAGGAGAAGAAGTAGAAGTGACGATCAAAGAGACAGCGACGTATGACTTGCGGGCGTTTGTTGAAGCGAAGAGTGAAGAGCAAGATAACGAACAACCGCAGTTATTGCAGATACGAGTCTAATTTAAAGTGCAAATACAAAACACGCACCAGTAAGTCCTTTCATTGCTTGAAATGGGTTTGATGCCCCGAAGCTCTGCTTTGGTTATCGATACTCGATTTCAAGGCTTAAAAAATACCCCGGAGCTCTGCTCCTGTTGGGATTTTTTATTGTCAGGGGGACCCACGCGACGCGAAGCATTGCGTGGGGTCATTATGAGAAATAAAAAAATTCTAACCCAAATACTTCTAGTCTAATAAAAACCAACTTCCACAACAATTAAATACCAGTAAATCAAAAAAGAATCAAGGTGATATTATGGCAGCAAAAAAGAAAACAAAAAAGAAAGCAACAAAAAAATCAGCAAAGAAAAAAGCACATAAATGTAGTATGTGTTAATTTTTTCTTTTTTTCAATTCAAATGTGTCAAAGGGTTTAAATAGGTAGTTCATTTTCTCTATGATTATGGGACAAATCTCTGAAGGAAAAGCATCATACGGTGCTGGTTATATTCATTTCAAATAGTTTCATCTCTCCTCTCTTATTCTATTATTTTTCATTACTCTATTCTCAACCAACGCTTTTTGAACGTTTGAGATTTCTCTACAAAGAGCATCGTCATTAATTTTTTCTGAAAAGAGTAAAGATATTTAAAAAAAAATAGAGTGAAAAGAATCTCTAAAAAAATCAAGAAGAGAAATAGCTATAGCGCTAGAAAATAAGAAAAAACAAATGGAGTTGGTGAACATGTCAGCAGATGAAAAATTTGATTATATAGATAGAGCAGAGTACCAATATGAAAAGTATTGCAAGATTGTTTTAGGAAAGAAGAGATTGAACGAAAGCGAGATCGAAGTAATGATGGCAGCGCTAGAGGTAGAGAAGGGATTTGGAGATGGAGTGAGGTATCTTCTCAGGCAAGGAAGTTCAGGGTATGGAGATAGCTGTGCCTTTAGTCGTGCAATGAGAAAGAATTGGCAAAGGGTTCCATTTCCAATTCCTGAAGAAAGAAGAGATGATGTACAAAGACTTGCAGAAATGGATGTAGACACATATTATAATGTAAGATTCGTTGCACCAAAGTTTGCACTCTATCAGTACAAGTCTCTTAGTGATATTTTAGGAGTCAATGATTCTTATTGTGGGCCAGCAGAGAATCCTTTCGCAGTTGAAATCCCTGATTTGCTGATAAACGCAACAGTCTTGTTCGAATCTGATAAAATTCCAATGAATCTTTGTAATGCAGAGCTTTTTAGCGAAACTCTCAGGCAAACATGGAGACAGATTCCTGTTACAGGAGAAACGCAGAGAAAACTGGAAGAAATAGCGGAAATGAGGATAGAGCAATATCAACGGAGGAAATAAAAATGGAAAACAAAACAAAAAACGAAAAACAAGAACCAAGTCAAGAAGCGGAAGAACTATCAAGACGATAGAAGATCTTCCAGAAATAAAACGATTTGTTTAGGGAGCTTTGAATAATTCAATCTTTGCGTCGAATTCAAAGCGGCTCTAATGAAAATTTTGAATAACTCACCAAAGTGTCAAAATTATCATTAGAGATTCTCCCCAACAAACACAGCCAAATCAATCAAGCGACAGGCATAGCCATATTCATTGTCATACCATGCAATGACTTTGACCATATTCTCTCCGATCACATCAGTGCTTAACAAATCCACAATCGCGGAATGATGATTGCCAATAAAATCAGAAGAAACAAGCGGCTTCACCGTCACGCCAAGATATTGGTTTGCAGAAGCAACAAACGTTTCATTCACTTCTTCTTTGGTCACTTTTCTACCCAATGTGCAAACTAAATCAACAACAGAAACAGTTGGCACAGGAACGCGCAGTGCAATCCCTGTTAATTTCCCCGCAAGGGAAGGTATAACTTTCCCGACTGCTTCAGCTGCGCCGGTCGTTGTGGGAATAATATTCACAGAAGCAGTTCGTGCCCGTCGTAAATCTTTTTTATGCGAGTTGTCAATAATGTTCTGGTCATTGGTGATAGCGTGCACCGTCGTCATGAAACCTTTTTCAATTCCAAATTCTTTCTCCAAAACAGCGGCAACAGGTGCAAGACAATTTGTTGTGCAAGATGCGCACGATAACACATCTTCTTTTGTTTCTAAATATTTATCATGATTGACGCCCATGACATAAGTTCCACAACCTTTGCCAGGGGAAGAAATAATGACTTTTTTTACTTCATTCTCCAAATGCGCAGCAGCTTGTTCTTTTTTGACAAATTTGCCAGTGCATTCCAGTACAATATCAACATCGACAGAGTTCCAGGGAATATTTGCAGGATCATCTTCACGAAAAACAGTGACCTTTTCTCCATTTACTTGAAGATGATCATGTTCCACACCAACAGTGCCAGAAAATTTCCCATAAGTAGAGTCATATTGAAATAACAGTGCATGACTTTCGATGTCTGCTCGGCTATTAATCGCAACAACTTTAATCTTCTCTTTGTATTCTGGCAGCTGACAAATGCGTAATGCAAGCCGTCCAATTCTGCCAAAACCGTTGATGCCGATGCGGATCATAATAAAATCCTCAAACAATCCTTCTCAATTCCTCAGGAATCTTTTTCCAGTCATCCAAGAATTTCTGCAATCCAGAATCAGTAAGCGCATGCTTAAACAGCTGATCAATAATTTGTGGTGGACACGTTGCGACATGAGCGCCAGCAAGTGCGCTTTCCTTGACATGAATAGGATGCCTAATGGAAGCGGCAAGAATTTGTGTTGCGAATCCATAATTTTCATACAACTGTTTTATTTCCACAATCAAATCCATCCCTGTTTGACCAATGTCATCAAGTCTGCCAATAAATGGGCTGACATAGGTTGCTCCTGCTTTTGCGCACAATAATGCTTGGTTTGCGCTAAACACGAGGGTGCAATTTGTTTTAATGCCATGACGGGAAAACCATGCGATTGCTTTGACACCAGCAGGAGTCATCGGCACTTTGACCACAACATTCTTGTGAATCTTCACTAATTCTTGTCCTTCTTTAATCATGCCGTCAAAATCCGTTGCGATTACTTCTGCGCTCACTGGTCCATCAACAATCTGGCAAATATCAGAAACAACGTCTTTGAAATTCTTCCCCACTTTCAAAACAAGAGAAGGATTGGTCGTGACGCCATCAATAATACCTAAATCATTCAACCGTTTAATTTCCGCAACGTCTGCTGTATCTACAAAAATTTTCATGTTTTCACCTAAAACTGCTCTTTTCCT
Source organism: Candidatus Woesearchaeota archaeon (assembly GCA_016214075.1). Lineage (NCBI taxonomy): Archaea > Nanobdellati > Candidatus Woesearchaeota > Candidatus Woesearchaeota archaeon. Next base: position 27,055 of record JACRPI010000003.1, on the reverse strand, counting down.
TCATAAACCTTCATCGCGAAATCAACGTCTTTATTGCCGTATGTAATCGCGGCAACAGCAGCGCACATTTTCAATGCAGAAGCCAAATCTTTCTGATGAATGTTTCTGCCTGTCGCGTTTCCAGAAGCGCCACTCACATGAATCTGTTTGTGTAATGTGTTCAAGAATTTGCGAACATCAGTACTTCCACCACCAGAGGTAATTAATCCAGTTCTTCCGGCAGCAAGCACTGCTTCTTTGAACGCTTCTTCACTAAGAACGCCTTCTTTCTTGCAGTAGTTCACCTTGACAAAATCCGCTCCTAAGCAGCATGCAACACCAGCAGCGCCAGCAATAATGTGCGGATCTTTTTCATCAGGAACAGCTGCTCCACGAGGATAAATCCACAATACCACAAGCATCCCATGTCTGTGCGCAGCGGCAATCAATCGTCCAGCTTCTGCGAACATTTCATCTTCGCGAGCGCTGCCGACATAAATGGTGTATCCCAATCCAACAATGTTCAAGCCACTGTTCTTCTTCAAATAAAGAACATCTTTGAAAGAAACAAGCGCGCTACTCACGGGTTCTGCTTGTTTTGTTTTGACAAGATGAGATTTAGAATTCATCTTGACTAAGTAAGGAACATCAATATAAGATCGTCCATATTTCGCGATTAATCCATATTGGCTGGCAAAAACACCGATGTGTTTTTTTGCAGAAGAAGCAATTCTAAAAAGATGTTCAGGATCAGCGTCATCGAGAGGAATAGTTCCTTCTTCGAAGGGCCCAAAAAAATCATCGTTAAGATGTTCTATTTTCTGATCACCAGCAAACAAAAATAATCGTCCTGTATTTTTAGTAATAGTCAAATAGTTATCGATGTATCGTTGCACCATTCCAGCAGGAACATCTGCGGGAACGTATACTTTTCGATCAGAACATTTCTTCTCTGTGCATTCAGTTGTCATAGTTTTCCCCTCGCAATGCTGATCAGTAGTTTTCCCAGTTTTTAGTGATGAATGTCCTTGCGCTGTATGGACGCCACGCAAAAATCGCGCGGCTTTTTCCACTTCAAGGGTGCTGCCAATGTAAATGCCATCTTTTTGATGAACTTTAGTAACGGGAATTTCTAAAATGCGTTGAAGCCCATTGGTCGCGCTTCCTCCTGCTTGTTCTGCGATAAATGCGAAAGGATAAAGTTCAAAGAGCACACGAAGTTTTCCGCCTGGGCTGTCAACGAGTGCAGGGTACGTAAACACGCCTCCTTTTTTGAGAAGGATTTGATGAAAATCAGGAACTAATCCACCGCTGTAACGCAATTTGTAGCCTTCTTGTTCAAGAGATTCAATATACGCGCGGTGCGCAGGAAGCCATTGTGTTCGCAAGCCACCGACACTATAAAGAGTTCCTTTTTCTTTCATGCGAAGATGTTCCTGCACAAGCATAAACTCATTTCCTTGGAGCATAAATTCATGGACGCCGTTTCCAGTGCTATAAACTAAAAGTGTCGTTGGTCCGTAAACAATGTATGCTGCTGCGACAAGTTTCCCAGTAAGGAGTTCTCCTTCCCAAATACCAAGAATAGTGCCGACAGAAAGATTGACATCAACAAGAGAAGAGCCATCAAGCGGGTCAATGCTGATAGAGTACGGCGCGTGTTCATTCAAACGCGTGATTTCTTCGCGTTCTTCTGACGCAAAACTGCGCACATTGTTTTTTTGTTTGAACAGATCAAAGAATAAATTATCAGCAGCAACATCCATCTGCACTTGAAGGTCGCCGGTACTGTTTATAGTGCCTGCGTATTTTCTGTTTTCAGGATGAAAGAGCGCGCTTACGTGTTGTGCGCCTTCTGCGAGTGTTAAAAGAATCTCGCGAATCGCGTCATTGTCGTAGCCCAGTTTTTCGTACAGTCGCATCAGTTATCCCTTTAAAAAGTGGTTTTTGCGCGCTTTAAATGTTTTATTAAAAAAATTAGCGAAAACAATAAATAGGCAAATCTCCTTCCTTATGTATGGCAGAAGAAGTACAAAAACTCTTTATTACTCCTGATTCTTTACGTAGAGATGCTGTTGCAGTTGCGCGGCAATTATATGATGCGGGCTATCAGCCAAACCGAATTATTGGATTGTGGCGTGGTGGATCTCCTATTGGATTGTATGTTCATGAAGCGCTGAAAGTGCTTGGTGTTCGTGCGGATTATATTCCTGTTATTACAAGAGGATATAAAGATGGCGCTGATAAGCCTCGTGCTCGTGTTGCAGTGCAAGGACTTGATTCGCTTGCAGGAGTGACAAGAAAAGACGACAATGTCTTAGTTGTTGATGATGTTTGGGATTCGGGAAGAAGTATAGATCAATTTTTTCTGATGTTTGAAGGAGCAACTGGTGATCAATTCCCTGACAATATTCGTGTTGCGACAGTGTATTACAAACCAGAGAGAAATAAATCCAAGAGAAAACCCGATCATTTTATTCATAAAACAGATCAATGGCTTGTCTTTCCGCATGAATTGGGTGATTGTACGCAAGAGGAGATTGCAACACACTATGGATCAGATATCGCGGCATTATTAAGAAAATAATTCTCAAGCAAAAAACCATAGTGCAAAAAGAATTGCAACAAGTGCCATCCAGAAATACATAGAATAATGCGGCGGTTCTTCTGGTACTTTTTCAAAACGGGGCAATCCTGTTCTGTTGTATTGCATATATATGACCTTGTTTGTGATGTAACAAAAAGATGCTTATATAGTTTTCGACACGACAAATCCAAACGTATTTATAGTGGTTTTATCCTAATGCAATGACAAAAGAGGGGAACATGGCGGATTTACGAAGAATCATTGGAGTCACACAAATAACACTGGGAATTTTTTTGATTATTGCGACAGTGTATCTCAGTAATCTTTTTGCTGCGTCGCATATCCAATTTACACAAACTGCGTCTGATCAACTCAGCGGGTTAGAGCGCGCGGAGCTTGCGCGTGGAGAAATTGTGCCAGAATATGCGACGATACACACCAATTACATTCTTCTATCCAATCTTTATGTCGCGCTTCTGGTGAATTTCGGATTAAGCGCATTATTTATTCTTGTTGCGTTCATGTTAATTTTGCAAGGTATTGTGAATAAATTCGCGATCCCAAAACTTTCTGTCGGCTATAAACCATTGCTGTGGCTTGGCTTGATTGGTCTGGTGACCGTCTTTATCGTTCTGATCATCATACAGTTTTTTATGAGAAATTATTTCTGATAGTGGATCATATTTTTAATATACCTTGTTAAGAATATTTCTTATAAAAAAAGAGACGCTCGACAAATGCTCGCGTCTTAACGCACAAGGTCTCACAGGAACGTTCGACCTTGTGCGTTTCACACAAAAACAACATGGCCAGACGAAGCAAACCACGTTCCCTTACAAAGTGAGGGGTTGTGGTTTGCGAAGTAGGGCTTGGAGCGAAGCGACAAGACCGTCTGTGCCATTGTTGTTGTTTTTGTGTGCTTCACCGTTTACTTAAATCACAAACATTTTTATTCTGATAACATTTTATTTCTTCAATGAAAAAAATAATTCTTATTGCAAGCGTCATATTTCTTGTCCTTCTCTTCCCCATCTACCAACTCTACGCGTTAAACTCCGTCGAAATGCAGGACTTTGAAATAACAGAAGTGGGTATGAATAGAAATCTCCAGTTCACAATCGAAGGAGAAGGCGTCCTTTCCAATCCAAGTGCAATTCCCGTCACAATCAAAGAAATTCGTTATGTTGGAACAATAAAAGAAGAAACTGTTTTGGAAGGAACTATTGAAACAATTAAAATCCCTGCGGGAGAAACAGCAACGTTTTCATTAAATGATGAGATTGAGTGGGTTCCAGATCAGGAAACAATGGTGCTCATTGTAGCGGGAAAAAATGTGACTATGGACATCAAGGTTGACGCAGATGCGTCGTATCTCGCTTTCTTTACTCTCACAGGTCATACGGAAAAAAGTATCAACATTGGTAAATTAGCGAGGCCGTATGTCGAAGCGCAGATGGCAAAAGTCACCGATACATTGGATGCGTTGTTTGGATAAGCACAATTATCACACATCCTCATACTTTTTCATAACTTTTATATACCCTTCATAATTCTTGCATACAATGAAAGAGCGAGTAACATTAACAGTAGAACAAAGTATTCTCGAAAGCGTCGACAAACAAGTCGATGGATTCAAAATAAAGAACAGATCGCACGCAGTAGAATTATTATTAATGAAAGCAATGGATCAAACAAGACCAAAGAAAGCGTTTATTCTTGCGGGTGGAAAAGGGACACGATTAAAGCCAATCACCAATGAAATTCCAAAACCGCTTGTTCCGCTTCACGACAAACCCATCCTTCAGCACACATTAGATTTGTTCAAGAAGCATGGAATTACGGACATTATTATTTCCATTGGATATAAAGGAGAAAAAATAAAGGAATATTTCGGTAATGGAAAGCGATTTGGTGTGAACATCACCTACGTCGAAGAAACAGATCCACTCGGAACAGCAGGTCCGCTCAATCTCGCGCGAGAGTATCTCACAGACACGTTCGTGATGTGCAATGCAGATGAATTAAAAAATATTGATCTCAATGAAATGTATTTGTTCCATAAAGAGAATGGCGCGGCGGCAACACTCGCGTTGACGACAGTCGCGGATCCGAGTCAGTATGGCGTTGCGAAATTGATGGGCAGTAAAATTCAGGAATTTATTGAAAAGCCTGCGGCGGGAACTGCGCCGTCCAATCTGATTAACGCGGGATTATATATTCTTGAACCATCTGTGTTGGATCTTGTCCCAAAAGGCGCGAGTTCAATTGAAAGAGAAGTGTTTCCGAAGATTGCGACAGATGGAAAACTGTTTGGATTTCCATTTTCAGGACAGTGGTTTGATACGGGAACTCTTGAGCGCTATGAAGACGCGATGGCAAAGTGGAACGATATTATTTGATCTATTTAGAAAAAACGCGCACCAACACACTGAACACGCACTAATAAAGAAAAAGTATCTTCAAATATTTATTATTAAAATAAAAAAAGGATTAGAGATTCAGAAGCGATAAGGCGATTCAAAAGCAGTTGAGCGAATATGCAAGAAGTGAATATTTTACAAAAGATTGAAGAAGGATTTTCTCATCTCCAAGTTTCTAATTTCTACAAAATCGCGGCAATAAAAAATATCCAACGCTGGCTGACAAAAGAAGAATTCAAAGACTACAAAGAACAAATTCTCTATTTAATAGAAAATAAAAAATTCGAACTCCTCCTCGACAGTTTTTATCAAGTGATCCCTTTTGGAACAGGAGGAAGACGTGGACCAGTAGGAATTGGGACAAACAGAATAAACACGTGGACCCTCCAAGCATCTGCGCAAGGGCATAGTAATTATCTTCTCAAAAAATATCCAGATGCAAAAGAGCGAGGCGTTGTTATTGCGTATGACTGTAGAAAATATCCAGAAACAACTGTCTACAATCCAAACCTCCCGAATCCAGTTAAAGGAATGACTTCAAAAGATTTTGCAGAAGCAGCGGCGGCAGTCTACACTGCAAATGAACTTCTTGTTTATATCTTCGAAGATATTCGCACAACACCAGAACTGTCGTTTGCGGTTCCTCATCTCAACGCAGTCGCGGGAATTGTCATCAGCGCAAGCCACAATCCTAAAGAAGACAATGGAAAAAAAATCTACGGCGCTGACGGATCGCAATTAATTCCTCCTGAAGATCAGGTTGTTGCGGAGACAGTCAACGCAGTGGAAACAATCAATCGCGAAGCAAATGCAAATCTGATAAGAAAGATAGGAAAAGAAATAGATGACGCGTATATTGCGGCAGTCAGAAATGCGGCGCAAATAACAAAACAAATCAACAACAAGAGTATCAAAATCTTGTATACCCCATTGCATGGCGTCGGTTCGACAAGTATTTTCAAAGCGCTAACAGAAGCAGGGTTTAGTGTCATTGAAGACAATGCGACAAAAACACCAGATGGTTTTTTTACAAATGTCAAATTTAACATTCCAAATCCAGAAGTTCCGGAATCCTTTGAAACGTGCTATACAAATCCAGAAGCGGCATTGTGCGATATTATTTTCGCGTCAGATCCTGACGCGGATCGTTTGGGCGTCGCTGCAAAACACAATGGCAAATGGAAATACCTCAACGGAAATGAAATAGGAATAATTCTGCTTGCGGCGCTTGTTGCAAAAGAACAAAACGCGGCAGATAAAATTGTCGCGAAAACAGCAGTCACTTCTTCACTGCTCACAAAAATGTGCGAAAAAAACGAAATCAGCATAATCAATGATCTTCTGGTTGGGTTCAAATATGTGGGAAATGAAATTGCGCAATTAGAAAAACAAGAAAAAGAAAAAAACTTCCTACTTGGGCTTGAAGAAAGTCATGGGTATCTTGTGGGAACATATTGCAGAGATAAAGACGCAGCAGCAGCAGCGTTAGTGCTTGCGGAGCTTGCAGAAAAACTAAAACCGCAAAACAAAACAATCGTCAAATTTCTTGATGACATCTACAAAGAGTATGGGTATGCGGAGAATTATTTGGCATCATTAATTATGCAGGGAGCAGCAGGGATTGAAAAGATTACAATGATTCAAAATGAATTCAGAGCAAAAAAGCCAAAAAAAATTGGAGAATTTTTTGTGAAAGGTTTTACTGACAAATGGGACGGCGGAAAACATTTGTCAGAGACAGACACAGCGTCAAGAAACGTTCTCGTATTTGAATTAGATCCAGTAGAAAATGTAGAATCCATGAAAATCACTGTGCGTCCTTCGGGAACAGAGCCAAAAACGAAAATATACATGGAAGTCGTTGCAAAACCTTTAGGAAAAGAAGCGTCAGATGAACAACTGGAAAAAGAAAAACAAATATGCAAAGAAATTCGAAATAAAATAAAGAATGCATTCCTCAAAGAAGCGTATAATATATTGAACATAGAAATGCCTGAGCGAGGATATCTGTTGTCCGATCTTCTTTCTGTGGAAACAAAAACAAAATACTTTGCTGTTGAAAAGAACTTGCTTGAAACAAAAATGAAGTATGACAAAAAAGAAATAACGCTGCAAGAGTATGAAGAAAGAATATCTAGTACACTTAAAATCTTTGGCAAAGATCCTGTTGAAAAGATAAACGCATGCTTTGAAGTAGAGCATAAAACTTCATTTAAGGAATATTTTCAATTATCCTAAACAAAATCTTTTCTTGCTCACCCATTCTCATTAATCGCCTTGCAGCGCTTGAGAATCCCCAAACCTTTTTATTACCGAATGGGTTTACTTCGAACCGAAGGTTCGTAGTATTACGAGCATAGCTCGAAATAATACCCCGTAGCTTGCTACGGATTCGATACCCATGAGCGTAATAACACAAATTCCGTTAAGAAAATTCGCTAATACTGTGAAAACGAAGTTTTCATGCACAAAAAATTCATTTTTTAGTGCCCCGCAGCTCTGCTGCGATTGGGATAGCGAATTTTTAGGAATTTGTATTTATTCTCTTAACAGCAAAATTAATCTAACAAGAAGGCCATTGTAAGGACAAAAAAGCTATTTTCGTAATGTTTATATACTATTTTCTTCAGAACGAGGGAGATATTCGTAAATAGTGATCATTTTCAAAATGAGGTGGCTTCAGTGAAAACAAAATATTTTATTTCAATTCTAGTATTAGTAGTTCTTTTCTTGCAGAGTTGTTCCAGTGGATTTACTGTTTCCTACACAGGAGATTATTGTGAAGATGGCATTATGGACAGAGATGAAACTGATGTTGATTGTGGTGGTCAATATTGTGATGAGTGCAGCGACTCTGAGTCAGAAGCGACAACTGCGACAGCAGATTGTGGTGATACAACATACACTGCAACGCTTGGGGATGAAATTTCTTTTGATGGTTCAGCAAGCAGTGGTTCAGGAACATTAACCTATTCTTGGGATGTAGATGGTGATGGAAGTGAGGATACAGGTTCTGTCACCTATGATTATTCTTATGACACAGCAGGAACCTACGATGCAATATTAACAATTACTGATGAGGACGGAAATACAGATGAGTGTACAATCGAAGTGACTGTAGAAGAGGAAGTTGCCGACGCGGATGCTGATGGCGTTGCAGACGGAGATGATGTTTGTGAAGATTATGATGATACAGCAGATGCGGACAGCGATACAGTTCCTGATGGCTGCGATCTTTGTGATGAAGAAGATGACACTGTTGATGATGATGCGAATGACATCGCAGATTGTTTGGAAACAGAAGAAGATACAACTACAGATACAGATGGAGATGGATTAACTGATGATGAAGAAATAACATACGGAACAGATCCTAATGATGTGGATACAGATGATGATGGATTATCTGATTATGAAGAAGTTATGGGTTTAGAAACATCGTATGGTGTTCTTTATACTTCTGATCCATTGGATGATGATTCTGATGATGACGGTCTCAGTGATGCGGATGAGCATGAGAATGATACAAACCCTGAAGATAGTGATACAGAAGGAGATCTTTCCACAGACTATGAAGAGATTATTACTTATGGCAGTGATCCGTTAGATGCAGATTCTCCTGAATGTTTGAATGATGATTATTGTGACAGCAGTGCGTATGAGTTGTGCAATGCCACATTTGGTGCGTATAGTTGTTATGTCGCAGCATGTTCTGATGGTGAAGACAATGATGGGGATGGAAGTTGGGATTATAGTGGTGATTCTTCTTATACAGATACAAGTTGCAGTGGATATGATGACGATGATGAATCAAGTTAAGGTGAAAAAATGGAAGACGAAAAACTAAAACTCTTATTGGTTGCAATTGTCGGTGTTGTTGCAGTGCTTGGTATTCTAACGCTTATCGCGAGTGGAATATCCGCTCCAGTAGATGATGTTTCAGGTGAAGCAATTTCCGCAAGATCAAGTAGTATCAAAAGCGATACCTTCTCGAAGATCGCATCAATCAGTAAAACAACAGACTCAGATAGTGATGGTATAAAGAACGGCTATGAAACAGATAGTTCGTTGGGGTACAAAACAAGTTATTTGAAAGCAGATACTGATGGTGATGGATATAGAGATTTATTTGAATATTATACGCAGACAGATCCAACAGATAGTAGCGATTATACAGAATGTTATGATGATGATGGTAGTATTGATCTCAGTACACAAGGAACAGTTTTTTCATATTCTTCAAGTGCACCAAATACTGGAACACAAAACTCAGATGAATGTGAAACATCAACTTCTTCATGGCCAGTGTACTGTTATGAGGAAGATGGTACTGGAACAAGTAATTGTGATGATGTGACTTTGTTAGAATGGACGTGCACATCAGGTGGTACTGCAACATCAAAGAATTATAATTGTCCCTCAGGAACAGCATGCAATAATGGTGCATGCGTATAAGGTGAAATCATGAAAAAACAATATGTCTTTTTATTTTCAGTAATGCTTGTGGCATTGCTTTTCCTCTCCAGCTGTAAGAATGGCGGAGATAATGCTGATGATCTCGAAGAAAAGCGAGCATGCTTCAAAGAATGTATGTTAGTGGAAGATGATAAAGCATATTGTTTGGATGATTGTGATATGAAAGAAAAAGATTTGGAACTCAAGAAAGATATCTGTGGGGACACTGTTTGTCAGCCATCAGAAGAAGGGGGTGTCTGTCCAGAAGATTGTGAAACTTGTTCAACAGACGCGGATTGCGCAGAAAAAGAAGTGTGTGAAGACAGCGCGTGCAAACCAGTAGATTGTACAGAAGATAGTCATTGTCCAGACGGGTATGTCTGCGCAGAGAATGCATGTACAGAAGAGGAAGAAGAGATTGATACTTCTGCAACGCAAGAAATTCAAGACACCATTGATGACTTGAACACACAAATCGAAACACTCCTCGATCAAATTGACGCGTTGCAAACAAGTTTGGACGTGGCAGACGCGAGTGATGAAGATATTGCCGCAATCCAGGAAGACATTGATGCGTTAGACGATGTCGTGACAGAGTTAGAATCATATAAAGACACGCTTGCGGGGTATGAAGACGATCTTGATGCGGTAGAAACAAATGCGGAAATCGCGAATATCGGATTGACTGTTGACGCGGCAAAAACAGAAATTGAAGCATACATCGAAGAGCAGACAACAGAAGTTGAAGCGATAGAAGAAGCGATTAATGATCTTGAGCCAGCGACAAGTCCTGATTTGACAGTAGAAGATCTTGACTTTGAGAGCATTGATGGCAATGACGCGACATTCACTATTACATTCAAGAATGATGATGAAGGAAACATAACTGCAAACGATTCGTTTAGGGTAAAACTCAGTAGTTATGAAACAGATAACAGTACAAAGGTAGATGATGTCAAGGCAACGTTCAGCGATGGTCTTGAGCCAGACGATGAAGGAGAAGTAGAAGTAGAAATAGAAATTGAGTACAATCCGGAAGATTATTTTAATGCAAACAGTGCAGCGCAAACATATCTTGTCCTTTTCCTTGTGGAAGTGGATGTTGATGATGTGATTAATGAAAGCGATGAAGATAATAATGAAGAATATTTCAACATCACATTTGACAGAGAAGATTATGTGACAAATACCGCGCCTGTTGCAAATATTACAGTAAGCCCTTCGAATGCGAGTGTTTCTGTGAATGAAACAGTCACCTTTAGTGGCACAGGAAGTACAGATAGCGACGGAAGTATTAGCAGTTATTCGTGGGACTTTGGCGATAGTTATAGCAGTACAAGTTCCGGACCAACACATTCGTACAGTTCAGCAGGAAGTTACACGGTCATATTAACAGTCACGGATAATGATGGCGTGACAGATACAGAAACTGTAACTATAACAGTTTCATAGGTGAAAAATGAATAAAGTAATAATTGTACTCCTCTCAATACTCACTGTTTTTTTCTTAACAGCGCAAACGTGTTCATACGGTGGAGTTTCAACAGGTTTAGCAGCAGACTGTGTTGGTGAAGAAGACATTGTGTGTGATGAAGACAAAGCATACCAATGTCAGCTCGCGTCGTATGGGGTAGGATATTATGTCACTCGCGCAACAGCGTTTGATTCTTCGGAATGCAATGCAGAACAGATATGTGCATCACAGGACGATTGCTCAGAAGGATATTGTATTGCAGGAACATGCGTAGAAGAGATTACGGTCACCACTTGTTCTTCAAACGCAGAGTGTGCAGAAGATGAAGTTTGCCTCCCAGAGTACAATATCTGTTATACAGAGCCAACAGCATCATGCGCAGATACAGATGTGTCAAATGATCCAACAGTGCTCGGTAAAATTTATGGTCTTTCGTTTGCAGATGGCGAAGAAGCAGAAGGTGAAGAAGACATTTGTGCAGATGATGGAACAGGTTCGTGGGAATTTTATTGTGATGAAGAAAGTGATTACATTACTGCGGAATTTGTTGCGTGTGATGATGGGATGATTTGTAGCGAAGGAATCTGTCAAGAAACAGAAGGAACGCGATGCATGTCTGCTGATGATTGCACTGATGATGAAGTGTGCGCTCCGTATACTGATACATGTCAAGAAGCGCCAGCAACAGGGTGCGTGGATACAGATGAAGCAAATGATCCATACACAGCAGGAACAATTAGCGGAGCATCTGATTATGATTTTACTGATATTACAGATTGGCCAGATCGTTGTGCGCCAGACAGAGAAAGTGTTATTGAATATTATTGTCATGAGAGTGGATATGTCGCGGCGGAAAGAATTGCGTGTGATACAGATGAATTTTGTAATCCTTCTTTAGGAGTGTGTGAAACAGCAATAATATCGGGAGTAGAGTTAGGAGCGCATACTATGGTGGAGTTAGAGTCGAGAGAGGCATTAGTCGCAAGTGCTGATCTGGCTAAAAGTGGAAGGGCTGTCTTAGAAGTAGTAGATGCATCATCGGGAGCAAGAACAATGAGTGCTTTAGGAATAACTGCGCAGAGTATGATGACAAGTGCATTAGCAAGTTCCTTAGGTGGATCAACAAGTTATAAAAAAAGTCCATCTATATTCATTTCAGGAATAACAGCAGTAACACCTGGTGCTTTTTTTACATATGTCTATGCTGATTGTGGTGCAACAGTGTATGGTGGAGTAGTGGGTGAAGAAATAATATTTGATGGTTCTGCGAGTACTGGAGATATTACCCTATATACATGGAGTTTTGGGGACGGAACAGAAGAATATGGTGCATCTTCAGTGAACACGCACAGCTTTACGAGTGCTTCAACATATAAAATGCAGCTCTCTGTAGAGAGTGATTCAGACAGTGATATGTGTGAAGCAGATGTGATCATTACAAGTTAGTTTTCGTAATTATTATATACTCGCGAGTTTCAAAAAAAGAACAGGGTTACAATGAACAAAAAAATAATTATTGCAATGCTTTCAGTTTTAGCAGTGATATTCTTAACAGCGCAAACGTGTACAACAGGGTTAGCTGCGGAATGTACGAGCGTCGGAGATATTTTGTGTGATGACACAGAAGCATACGAGTGTGGATATTCAGGGTATGGCTATTACGTCAGCAGAGCGTCAGAGTATGATATAGAATATTGCGGCGCAACAGACACAACAACAGATACTGACGAAGATGGACTAACCGATTATGATGAAGTAAATACGTATGGCACCGATCCTTATGATAGAGACACAGATGGCGATGGTGCATTAGATGGAGAAGAAGTGGTTGCAGACTATGATGCGTTGGATGCGACAGATACTCCAAGCAGCATGACAGGTTTGCCAACACATAGCTCAAGCTCATTAAGTTCTGATGGTGACAGTGATGGTTTAACAGATCTTGAAGAGATTACATATGGCACAGATCCAGACGATGCAGATTCTGACGATGATCATCTCTCTGATAGTGTGGAAGTAGGTGCAGGAACAGATCCAAACCTTGCAGATACAGATGGTGATGGATATGATGACGGATTTGAAGTCCGTGCGGGTTCTGATCCATTGAACGCAACAGATGTTCCTGGAGCAAGAGATCGAGATGCAGATGGCATGCCTGATTTCTTTGAGATTGCGTTTGGCTTTGATCCATTGGATGCGACTGACGCAAGCGAAGATTATGATGGTGATGGTCTCTCCAATTACGAGGAATATTTGTATGAAACAGATCCAACAACAGGAGATACCGACGGAGATACGTACAGCGATTATGATGAAATAAATGTGTATGAGACAAATCCAAGAAATGCTGCTGACTATCCAGTAGTGATGTCTGCTATACCGAGAGTGACAGAGTTTAGGACATTCCCGATGTTTGCGACAACAGATACAGATGGTGATGGTTTAACAGATTCTCAAGAAGCAAATTTAGGAACTGATGAAACCAATACAGACACCGATGGGGATGGGCTTTCTGATTATGATGAAGCAGTAACATATAGTACGGATCCTCTAGATGATGATACAGACGGCGATGGATTGCCGGATGGATGGGAAGTAACATATAGTTTCAATCCAAATCATACAGGAACAGATTCAGGAGATTATGACAGCGATGGTTTAACAAATTTGGAAGAGTATGAAGCAGGGACAGATCCAACAGTTGCAGGACTTGAAGTAGATTGTGGTGTGACTACGGCAGAAGTTTATGTGGGAATTGATGCAACATTTGACGGTTCTGCGAGTAATGGTGATATTGATTTTTATGAGTGGGATTGGGATGATGGAACTGCTGACACAAGTATGTTAGAAGTGGGTGCTGTTGAAGTAGAAACGCACGAGTATCGTTCTGAAGGAGTATACCTCCCAGCATTGACAATAACAGACACAAATGGAAATACAGATGTATGTAATCTTATTCTCACTGTAAAAGAAACAGATGAAGAAATTGAAGATCTTCAGCTTTTCAAATTAGAGGATATGACGCATTATACTTCTTCAGCAACAGCAGATGCTATCTTCCCTATCACAGCAATTACAGAAGAAAGCTCCAGAGAAAGAGATTCTAGGGCGATAAAAAATACAAAACTCGTGAATAGTTATGATGCGGGGAAAGACGCAGGCTATTATTTAGACTTTTATTCTGGCAGTTCTGACCCGCGGGATGTAATATTTACAGATGCAAGTTATTTGAAGCCAAGTTCTTGGCTTATAGTACAGGTTGAAGGAAAGATCAATGCGGTCTCTTTTGGAGATAGACATGCATATATGCTTACAAAAACAACTGACACCTGTGGAAAACCACTATATGCTATTTTGACCTATGATTCAAAATATGTGTTTAGCATTATGATTGAAGGCACAGAGTATACGCTCAGTTCAGATTCAGAGGTAACAAGTGCATGGCAGGAAGTTCGTGGTGTGTATACAGGAGATGAAGTTCAGTTGTATATTGATGGAGTATTAGAGGAGTCGGAATCAGTTTCAGGAGAAATAAGTTCTTCTGCAACAGCGGGTTCTCTTGTGCTTGGGTATGATACTGCTTGTGATAATTACCAATATCATGGATATATTGATAACATCTATATTTACGGAGAATAAGTTTTTCTTTCGCAAGGTTAAACAATTTTTTGCAAAAGCAGCAGAATAAAGATCCGTGTTGAGTATTTGAATGGGGAAAATATTATAGAGAGCTTTGAATAATTCAATTTTTGTGCGAATTCAAAGCGGTTCTATTGAGAATTTTGAGAAAAAATCACATGCTGTATCTCAGAAAGTGATTTTTTCAAAATTCTCTATAGCTTCTTCAACAGTTCTTTTTTTATTTTTACAAACTCTTGATGGGTAAGAGAGAGATATTTTATATCAGAAAAGCCAGTAAGGATATGCTTGACTCTGATTCGGTATTCTTCAAGATTATATTTTTTTAAGAGAAAAATATATTTCTTAAAATCAATTGGAGCAAAACAAAGAAGGGTGACAATATCAATCCTATCTTTTTGGCCTTTGATGCTGTCTTTTCTGTCAATTTCAGCTCCTTGTTTAAGGATCAGGAGAATTTCAGCGGCAACAACAGGTATTCCTTCAATGGTTATTATCTCTCTTTTTATGTCTTCGACAGGAAGGGTAAGCTGAGAATAATAAGGGACATAAATGTCCAAATCTATTTCCTCAAATTGAATTTCATACTTTTTTAAATGATCATTTTTTTTAAGGTCATAGTTTTGTTTGAGAAAATCAAGATCTTTAATGTTTGGAAGGATAATGTCTATGTCTTTTGATTTATGTTGTTTGGTCCAAAGATATGCAGCCCACCCGCCAATGACTATAAATGAGTATGGTTCTTTCTTCATTCCTTGAAGAATTTTCCAGCTTTTCTCTGTAAGAAGACTATTCCAAAATTCCATGAAGTCGTTTCTCCATTGCAACTATAAATTCCTTTGCATACCAGTCTCTAAGATTCCAAAGATCAACGAACGTCTGTGCAACTGTTGTCGTTTTTCCATGGGATTCCATGAAAGGATCTTTTTTTAGGACAAACAAGTTAGGAACCCCTTTTTGTAAAGGAAAGCGTTTTTTCAGATATTCATCACCATAAACGTATACTTCAGAATAATCCGCAGGAACATCGTGGTATAAAAATTTGTATGCGGTATATGCGCCAAATATGATGTCATTAGGCATTGCCTTTTCTATTGCAATAACTGATTTTTCGACACGAGTAGTATAAATGATGTCTTTTTGTAAATTTCGGATACTTGCCCAGTAATAAAGAATCTTTTTTCTGTCAAGAAGATGGAACGACCTCTGCTTTATTTCAAGCGCGCCCATCGATTCGAGAAGCGTAACTGCGCTGTTAACAGTACTGAGTGAAATATGAAGTTTTTTTGCAAGTGCTGCCTGTGTAAACTCGTTTGTTTGTTTTTCAAGACTCCAATACAGGAGTTCTCTATAAACAAGCTCTGTTTTATTCATCTTTCATTGGATAACCTCAGTTATTTATATATCTTTCGATAAAATAAGAAAGATATATAAATCTGGCTAAAATTAATTCGAAATGAATAAACGCAAATTCCGTAGCCTTTATATATGCGCCTTCCTACAAAAAACAGCATTGAGGTGGTTTTTTCATGAGTAATAAAATAACAATAGCGATTCTATCTATTTTAGCAATATTTTTTTTGACGGCGCAGTCTTGTAATTTTGGGACATCTACAGGATTAGCAGCAGACTGTGTTGGAGAAGGAGACATCGTTTGCGATGATACAGAAGCGTATGAATGCGGTCTTGCGGCGTATGGCACGGGATATTATGTCAGCAGATCATCAGATAACGATGCAGAATATTGCGGTGCAGTAGATACCACCGATACAGATGGTGATGGTGTGTATGATAGCGATGACGTATGCGAAGGGTACAACGATACTGAAGATAATGATGCTGATGGCACGCCTGATGGTTGTGATACTGACGATGACGATGATGGATATACAGATAGAATAGAACTACGAGCAGGTTCAGATCCAGATGATAGTGCAAGCGTTCCAGCAACACGATGTACTTCAGATTGCGGAGCATATCTCTGTGATGAACCAGCAGCAGCGTGTTATACAGAATGTACTGATGGTACTGAATGTGAAGATGGATATAGTTGTGTGAGTAATGTTTGTACAAGTGCAACAACGGGAGCTCTGGAAGCAGTGTGCAGTTCAGATGCGACAACAGTTGAAGAAATGGAAAACATTTACTTTTATGGTTCTTCAAGTACTGATGATGGGACTATTGTCAGCTATACATGGGATTTTGGTGATGGTACTATGGGAACAACTGTTCCTGATACTGCATATGGGTATATTAATGCAGGATCCTATACAGTAATATTAACTGTTACTGATGATGAAGGAAACACGGATGACTGTACGATTGATATTACAGTAGAAGAACCAGCAGCAACACTCGCAGCGGATTGTGGAGGAACATATGCTGGTGCAGTTGGTGATACCATTACATTTGATGGCTCTGCAAGTACTGGTGATATTACTGCGTATGAGTGGGACTTTGGTGATGGAACAACAGAAGGACCAACATCTATCGTTACAGATGTTTCAGAAATAACCACAACGCATAGTTATAGTGCAGGCGGTACATATACTGTTGTTCTCGTTGTAGAAGATGCTTCAGGAGATCAAATGTACTGTGAAACAACAGCGGAAGTGTCGCATACATCATACGAAGCAACAGATGTAACAGATGCATCAATAGACACAGTCTCTTCCACAAGATTGTTTGTATACAGAGATGCGACTACGATGTTTAAGGCAATGGGCTTTATTACCGAATCAACAGGAGCGTTTACGGACATGAACTCTAATAATCCAACTTCAGCAACGCCACTGTTAATTGGTTCAAATACTTTGTGGGCAGGAACTGCAGGGAATGTAGTTTCTATAACAACAGATGTGAGTACTATCGATGTGTATCTTCCAACACTATCAAGTTCTGCACGTGTTGACACATACATGCTCTTCTATATTGCAGATGATGGAAGCACGTATTATGCGGATGCAGAGCATGATGGTCTTGATTCACCAGCAGATATATTAACTTCAGAAGAAGCAATAACTGCGGATCATCTCGCGCAAGCTGCACCATAATTTTTTATTCTTTTTTCATTTTTTCTTTTTCGCAATGTTTAAATAGTATAATCTCTAAAAAATCATTATGAAAAAAACAATAATATTCTTACTTTCCATTCTTGCAATCATTTTCTTAACAGCGCAGACTTGTACCACGACAGCTCTTGGAGCTGAATGTGAAAATGAAGGAGATATTGTTTGTGACGACACAAAAGCGTATGAATGCGGTCTTTCCGCTTCAGGATTTTACACCAGCCGCGCATCAGAGTACGATGTTTCGGATTGTGGCGCAGAAGAAGAAACAGAAGAAGAAATTGCAGACGAAGATGACGATGGGGTTGCCGATGAAGATGATGTTTGTGAAGGATATGACGATGCGGAAGACGCGGACAGCGATACAGTTCCAGATGGCTGTGATCTTTGTGAGGGAGAGGATGATGCGGTTGATGTTGCAGGAGAAAGCGGTGTTGCTGATTGTTTAGAAGAAGATATAGAAGAAGTTGAGGAAAAAATAATAGACACCGATGGTGATGGTGTTGCAGACGAAGATGATCTCTGTGAAGGATATGACGACAACACAGATAGCGACACTGATTTAATTCCTGATGGATGCGATGTATGCGAAGGTTCTAATGATGCTGACGATGCAGATAGCGACACAATTCCGGATGGTTGCGATGTCTGTGAAGGGTATGACGATATGGTAGATGCGGACAGTGATACTGTTC
This sequence comes from Candidatus Woesearchaeota archaeon, assembly GCA_016214075.1. Classification (NCBI taxonomy): domain Archaea; kingdom Nanobdellati; phylum Candidatus Woesearchaeota; species Candidatus Woesearchaeota archaeon. The sequence continues at coordinate 8,738 of JACRPI010000003.1, read as the reverse complement.
CAGATAGTTGCGATGTCTGTAGCGGAGATGATACTTCCGACGCAGACAGTGATCTTGTTCCAGACAGCTGTGATGTGTGTAGCGGATATGATGATAATGCAGACAGCGACTCTGATTTAGTTCCAGATGGCTGTGATCTTTGTGAAGGTTCTGATGATGCAGAAGATGCGGATAGTGATACTGTTCCAGATGCATGTGAAGCAGATAGTGATGGAGATGGCGTTATTGATGATGATGATGTTTGCGCAGGGTATGATGACGCAACAGATACAGATGGCGATGGAACGCCGAATGGCTGCGATGATGACGACGACGATGATGGATATACAGATGCGGAAGAAGCTGCAGAAGGAACAGATTCATTAGATGCAACGAGTTTCCCTAATCCAGATCCCTATGAAGTTAAAGATGTGACAACTGTATCATACACGACAACACTCACCACAAGACCGCAGTTTTGGAATTATGAAAAAGTGGTGAGTGGTTGTTTCTCAAGTATGGGCTTTTACATACCAGGCACTGGTTTTAGCGATAGGAATAACAATAATCCTACTGCGGAAAGTCCGTTGCTTTTTGGTGCTGGAAATGTCGCGTGGAATGGATTTTCTAGTGCAGATACACTCACAATAACAACAGATGTTTCGACAATTACTGTTGCGATACCAGATATAACGAGCAGTCAAAAAGTAAATGCGTTTATGATGTTCTATATTGCGGAAGATGGAAGCACTTATTATGCAGATAGCGGGCATGATGGAGTAAAAGTGAATGTCGCGGATCTTTTATCACCTGCTGCTGCGCTGACTTCCACGCATCTTGCGAAAGCGGCAGAGTGAGGTAATTTCTTTTCGCAATCTTTATATACTTCTCTGTGCAGAAAAACCAGCATTGAGGTGGTTTTTTCATGAGTAATAAAATAACAATAACAATTCTATCTATTTTAGCAATATTTTTCTTAACAGCGCAGACTTGTTCAATTCCTTCGACATCTACTGGACTCGCAACAGACTGTGTTGGAGACGGAGACATTGTTTGCGACGATACAGAAGCGTATGAATGCGGTCTCGCGGCGTATGGCACAGGATATTATGTGAGCAGAGCGTCAGAATATGATGTGGATTATTGTGGCGCAGTAGAAGAATTTGATGAAGAATCCCTCGCGCGAATATTGATTTCACTTTCCTCCGATCTTGAAGATACTATTGATGATTTACAAGATCTCAAAATGGAAGGAAGAGCTGCGGAAGCAGATGCTGATGGCAGAGCGCTTGTCAGAATCCGCGCAGAGTTGAGTGATATAAGAACAACATTGGCAGATATTAGTAGTGTCCTTGATGATGTGACAGCAGATGTTGTAGATGCGGCAGCTGCGGGAGAAGATACAACTGCTCTTGATGCGTTAGTAACTGATGCGGAGACTGAATTATCCGTTGCGGAAGATCTCTTACTTTTGGTAAGCGAACAAGTGACTGATGCGCTTGCTGCGTTGAGTGGTGGATGTAGTACATATGCAGATTGTGCAAGTGGAGAAGCATGTTCATCAGCAAGTGTTTGTGAAACAGATACAGATGGTGATTATACAGTTGATAGTGAAGATCTCGATGATGATGGAGATGGGTATTCAGATGTTTTAGAAGGAACTGCAGGTTCAGATCCTATGGATGCAACGAGTATTCCTTCACCAAGAGACGATGATAGTGATGGAATGCCGGATGCTTGGGAACGATATTTTGGTTTAGATTACACAACAGATGATAGTGGAGATGATGACGATAGTGATGGTCTCACGAATGTAGAAGAATATACTGCAGGAACAGATCCAACAGATGCAGATACTGATGGAGACATGATTTCTGATGATGTAGAAGTAGAAGCTGGTACTGATCCAACAGATAGTACTGATTACCCTCTTTGTAGTAATACTGATGGTGAAAAAGATTACTACACATATGGACAAACAATTGATAAATCTTCAGGAACAACATATTATACAGAATATTGTATCTCTGATTATTTCGTGAGGGAGTATTATTGTATTGGAGATGCAGTGGACTATGATGATGCTGATTGTGCGTATTACGGCATGACCTGCGATGCAGGTGCATGTATATCTAGCTGTTCTTCAGATAGCGATTGTGGGACAGGCGAGTCCTGTTATGTAGATACAGGAATTTGTCTTGCAAATGCAGATGACGATGATGAAGATGGACTAAGTAATTATGTTGAGATAACTATAGGATTCGATCCAACTACAAATGAGCTAAGCAGTTATGAAATTCTTAATTTTGACATTGACAGTCATGATTGGGTTGCCAAAGATTCAGATAGTGATGGATATACAAATTATTATGGAAGTACGAGTTCAGGAGCGTATGCAGTAGGAAATGTAGCATATACTTCTGATGGTGAGAATTATATAATTGATTTGACAGATACATCAAGCAAAGACTATGTCTACTTTGATGCAGCAACACTTCCAACAGATGTTGGTAGTTGGTTTGTCATTAAAACACTCGTGAAGCCATCAACTTCTGATACAACTGGAGAGCATAGTATTGTAACATTACCAACAAGTACCTGTTATTCTCCGCAATATTCTGTGAGTGCATCTGGAGGGAAGTATAAGATTAACATCAATGTTGGTGGAACAATGAAATATGTGAAAGGTGGTACAGTAACAGCAGATACATGGCAGGAGGTCGTTGCCGTCTATAGAGACAATACGCTTTATCTATTTGTTGATGGTGCAGAGGTAGGTACTTCCATAACAACAAGTGGTTCATTAGTAACCACGACAAAAGACCTTTATCTTGGTCACAGTGATCCGTCATGCACCAGCAACTACGACTTCGAAGGATACTTAGACACCACCTATATTTGGGGAGAATAATTTTTTAATTTTTTCTTTCTTTCTTCCTCATTTCAATCATTTCTCAACCCCAAATTTCCAACCAAAACCTTTATATATCTCTCTAGCATCTTTTCTATTGCGAGAGAGAAAAACGAATAAGAACAGATGTTCTTTCTCAACAAATGAATGTTGTATTATGAGGTTGCCTTGGAGTATCCAAACGGCAAAACAAGTGATGGCACGAATAAAACCATTGTTGCCAACATTGCGAGAACGCAAACGGTATCTTGCATTTGAAGTCTTGTCAGAAAAAGAGCTTCAATGGGCAATGATAAAGAAAGCGGTCTTTGACGCGATGAAGGAATATGTCGGTGTTAATGGAATAAGTGACGCAGGTCTTTTGTTTGTCAAGAATAATGGCAATAAAGGAATTTTGCGAGTGAGCCACACATCGTTGAACAAAGTTCGCGCGGCGTTGATATTTATAAAAAACATTGATAGTCAAAAAGTAATCGTCAAAAGTATTGGCGCGTCAGGAATGCTGAACAAAGCGAATGACTACATTGCGTAAAGAAAAAAAATAAAAAAGAATCGCTAAGCATAAACACAAAACACGCACAAGCAAAGACCACATACACAATTCATCCTTTATGAAAATATAAAGGCAAAATAATTCAAATAATTAAACGAGAAAGCATAAAATAAAGAAAAAAATTGAGGTGCCAAAATGCAACAACAACAGCAAATGAATCATCAGATGATGGGATACGATAGGGCAATCACGATGTTTAGCCCAGATGGACGACTCCTTCAAGTTGAATACGCGAAAAAAACAGTCAAGCAGGGTTCAACAGCAATTGGAATGATCTGCACAGATGGCGTCTTGTTCGTCACGGACAAGCGTATCGTCGATCCATTAGTTGTCGCGGACAGTGTTCAGAAAATATTCCAGATTGACGAGCATATTGGCGCGACAGCGGCAGGAATTATTTCTGATGCGCGTGTCCTCATTGAACGTTCACAGCTCAAAGCGCAGCAGCACAAAGTTACATTTGACAGTCCTATTGACACACAAAGTATTGTGAAAGACGTTTGTGATCTCAAGCAAATCTGCACGCAAAGTGGCGGTCTAAGACCGTTTGGTGTTTCTCTTCTCATTGGAGGAATTGACATTGATGGTGCGCATTTGTATGAAACAGATCCGACAGGAATTTTCTTTGAATACAAGGCAACAGTCATTGGCGAAGGAGAGCAGGAAGGAGAAGAAATTCTTCACAAAGAATACAAAGACGATATGACTGTGGATCAAGGATTAAAACTTGCGATAAAAACACTTCAGGCAGTATTGAAAGAAAATTTCAGTATTGATCGAGTGGATTGTGTCATGATAAAAAGTCCAAAAAAACAGTTTACGCGAGTGCCAAAACAAAAAATAAGTCAGGCGTTTGGCGAACTCAAAGACGGAAAAAAGAAATAAGAAGGTGAAAAAATGGTTGACGTTGATAAAGCGGTAATTGCGCGGTTGAAAACACATGGAGACAGATATGAAATCCTTGTTGATTGCGATAGCGCGCTTGCGTTCAAAAGTGGAAAAAATGTTGATATGAATGATGTTCTTGCGTCGCAGAAAATATTTACAGAAGCAAAGCGAGGCATTGTCGCGTCGCAGCATCGCATGATGGAAATTTTCGGGACAGAAGACACAGCGGAAATCGCGAAAATCATTCTCAAGAAAGGAGAAGTACAGGTTACTGCGGAGCATAAGCAGCATGAGATTGATGATAAGAGAAAACAAATTCTTGCGTATGTGCACAGAAATGGTGTTGATCCAAAAACACATTTGCCACATCCGCCGCAGCGAATTGAGCTTGCGTTTGCAGAAGCAAAAATTCACATCGACGAGCACAAGCCAGTGATGGAGCAGATTCATGAGATTGTCAAAAAATTGCAGCCAATCTTGCCAATTAAGTTCGAGAGAAAAGAAATGTCTGTGAGAATTCCAGGGCAGTATGCGGGAAAAACATACAGCGTGATCAAAGGAATGTCGCACATCCTAAAAGAAGAGTGGATGAATGATGGCAGTTGGAAAGCAACAATAGAAATTCCAGCAGGCATGCAGACAGAGCTTTTTGACCAGCTCAACAGCATGACGCATGGATCAGTGGAAGCGGAAACACTGAAGATCGAGAAAGCGTAGAGGAAAGCAAAGTCAAAATAAGCATAAAACAACACAACGTCAAAAAACAACAATGGCGCTGACGCGACGGGGGATGGCCCCTCGGGGTGTCGCGTAGGACATTTTGTGAAACAAAATGGCCGTCAGCCGCCTGTGTTGTTGTTTTTTGAAAATAAGTTGTTTTGGGGATAATATTATTTTGAAAATAAATTGTTTTGTGAATAACACTCAAAAAAAGAAGGAATATACGGAGATGAATACACAATGGGAAAATTGTTAGTAGAAGAACGAGCGGTTGTTGTTCCAGGAGAACAGATCGCAGAAGGAATGGATTATCTTCCTGCGCAAGGCGCGTATAGGAAAGATGATATGATTCTTGCGGGCCGACTTGGCTTGTTGACAGTAGATGGAAGAGCAGTAAAAATAATTTCATTAAGTGGCAGATACGCGCCAAAGCGCAATGACGTTATTATTGGAAAAGTTATTGACGTGATGATGAGTGGCTGGCGCATGGAAATCAATTGCGCGTATAGCGCGATGCTTTCGATGAAAGACGCGACAAGCGACTTTATCGCGAGAGGAGCGGACTTGACGCAATTCTTTAATCTTGGAGACATCGTTGTTGCGAAGATTGTGAATGTCACGTCGCAAAAACTCGTGGATTTGAGTACAAAAGGACCAGGATTAAGAAAACTCTACGGAGGACGATTAATCTATGTGAACTGCAATAAAGTGCCAAGAATTATTGGCAAGCAGGGTTCCATGGTCAGCTTGATCAAAAACGCGACAGGATGTAAAATCATCGTTGGACAGAATGGAGTCATTTGGATTTCAGGAGAACCAGCGCAAGAAGTGATTGCGATTGAAACAATTAAAAAGATCGAAGAAGAATCGCACGTTTCTGGATTGACTGACAGAATTACAGAGTTCCTCGAAAAAACATGCGGAAAATTCCCGCAGCAGGAACAGCAACCATTTGAAGGAGAACAACAAATGGATGCAGAAGGTCCAATGGACGAAGAGCAACAACAATAAAAAAAATGAGTGAGAACAAATTAAAAACAATACAAATTACAAGGTGAAATAATGGCATATACAAAACGATTAGATGGACGCGGTCTGAAGGAAATTCGACCGATTGTCGCAAAAGCAGGTGTGATTAAGAACGCGGATGGTTCTGGATATTTCAAGATTGGAAATACAATTGCGTACGCAGCAGTGTATGGTCCACGAGAATTGCATCCAAAATTTTTGCAGGATCCAAGTACAGGTATCTTGCGATGCAATTACAACATGATGCCATTCTCAGGAATGGGCAATAGAGTAAAGCCAGGACAAAACAGACGAGCGAAAGAAATTTCCATGGTCACAGAGAAAGCATTGCTTCCAGTGGTGGATCTCAAAGACTTTCCAAACGCGGTCGTTGACGTTTTCATTGAATTGCCACAGACAGACGCAGGAAGTCGTTGCGCGGGAATTTGTGCTGCGTCTATTGCGCTTGCGGACGCGGGCATTCCAATGAAGGATCTTGTTTCCGCGGTTTCTGTCGGAACTGTTGATGGCACAACTGTCGTTGATCTTGATTATTTGGAAGAAGCGTATGAATGTGAGCAAGGAGTTGCGGATATTCCAATCGCGTATATTCCTTCAACACAGGAAATCTCTTTGCTCCAGATGGATGGAGAGATCACAAAAGACATGCTTGTTGAAGCCTTAAAGATTGGGCAAGAAGCGTGCAAAGAAATCATTGAAATTCAAAAAAGAGCGTTGAAAGAAAAATACAGTGTGAGTGGTGAAGGCAATGAATAAGAAAAACCCAGTACGCGATCATCTCTTAAAGATGTTAGATGCAGGAATCCGTTTAGATGGCAGAAAAGCAGACGAAATTCGAACTGTTGAAGTCACCTACGGCATTTCCAATACAGCGGAAGGTTCTGCGTCAGTAAAAATTGGAGAGACGCAGGTTGTTGCGGGAGTAAAACTTTCTGTGGAAAAACCATTTCCAGACACGCCAGATGAAGGGATTATCATGGTCAACGCAGAATTGCTTCCATTGTCAAGTCCGCGCTTTGAGTCTGGTCCGCCAAGCATTGAAGCGATTGAGCTTGCTCGTGTTGTGGACAGAGGATTGCGCGAAAGTAAAGCGTTGGATGTCAAAAAACTCTGCTTGAAAAAAGGAGAAAAAGTCTGGGGAGTCTCCATGGACATTTGTACCATTAATGATGCAGGAAATTTGCTCGACGCGGCAGGTCTTGCGGCTATTGCGGCGTTGCAAGATACAGTGTTCCCAAGCTATGATGGCATTGAAGTGAATTACAAGGAAAAGACAGGAGAAAAATTGCCGTTGAGTAAAACGCCAATTCCGTTCACTGTTCTGAAAGTGGGAAAATATTATATTGTTGACCCATTGCAGGAAGAGATGGCGTGTGTTGATGCGAGACTAACAGTGACGACAACTGCGGATGGAACAATTTGTTCGTTGCAGAAAGGCGGCGATGCTGCGTTGACTGTTGAAGACATTGATACGATGATCGGTCTTTCTCTGGACAAAGCAGAACAATTGCGAAATGCGTTGTAATTTTTTTTGATTTTTTCTTTTTTAATTTTTTATTCATTTTTATTCTCTTTTGTTTTTCTCAATGAACTATTCTCCTCAATAAAAAATAGCCACTAAAAAAAATACACGCACCCGCATAAACAATTGTCAGGGGGACCCATTGCCGCAGCAATGAGGTATTGTTTTAGAATAAACTCATATGTCAAGAGAGAAAAAATAACAAAGAAGGAAGAAAAAAAATAGCGAACGAATCCCTACCCACAAAAGCTAATCGGGAAAGGAATCACTTCTAAAACAAGCAATATCATGAGAATAATTCCAAAGATTAATCCCGTGATAAATCCTTTGAAAACATCTGCCCATAATCCAATAAATCCTTTCTTTGAAAAAAACAATCTTTGCATCTGTGTCACCTCTATACTCCTCGTTCTGCTTCTGTTGCTATCATGCGGAGTGTGCTCATGTCGCGTTGCGCGTCGTTAACTATTCGTTTCTCGACAGCTTTAATCTCAGTGATGATCGCGTCAAGTCTGCGAATCATTTCTCCAGTCTTTCGCATTTCTGCTTCCATCTTTTTGTGCGCTTCAGCGTCGCTTGTTGTTCTGTCTTGCATTTTGAAATTTTTGTGCGCGGTTTGAAGGTTGACTTCTTTTGCGGTTAAAAGACCCTGGATCCTATTCAACTCTCCGATAATGTTGAGTGTTTTTCCATTCATGTATGCTTCCATGCGTGCGAGAAAATGAAGTTGTTCTTCTAGTCCGTGAATCAAATGTTCTACTCGCTCAGAATCACCGCGAAGTGCTTGCAATTTTTCTTCTGATTCCCCTAAGCGTGCGGCTTCCGCAGAAATCAGTGACGCGACATTTTTTCCAAGACCTTCAAAGCTGACGATGACAAACACCTCTTTTTGGATTTGTTCTTCTTTTTATTTTTCTTCTCATATTTTTATCAGTATTTTACTTTCTCTTCTTCTCCTTTTCTGAGAATGTTTCTATATAAATCTTTCCGTCGTTGGGGCTCCGGTGAAAATCTCTAACAATATTGCTTTCAAGTTGTGAAGGATAACTCTTGCAGCGACTTCAGAGTGTTGCGCTCTGAAAGAGACGCTTCGGACGTAGTCTCCGAAGCGTCTCTTGAAACTAGAATTATTGTAT
>JACRPI010000002.1 GCA_016214075.1 Candidatus Woesearchaeota archaeon | reverse complement strand
GAACGTACACATAGTTGGTTCAACCGATTTAGAGGGTTATTGATTCGTTGGTCTAAAAGACCAGATGCTTACATAGGATTATTGCATCTCGCATGTGGAATAATTACATGGAGGTCAATCTAATGGGATAGGCTCTAAGAGTCTTTGCCGAAGATCTTCATTATCAACACCAGTTATCTTTCGATAATCTCCTTCTGGAGAATCATATGTTGAGATTTGACTTCCCGTTACATTAGTTACTCGTGCTGTTGCAAAATCAGTTCCTTCTGCAATAATTCCACATAAATAAGTTCCGTCGACAGTTTCTCCAAGATGAATTGCAAATACTTTTTCAGAAGAATCTCTTGGTTGTGCGACTTTTACGACAATACTATGTGCATCCTGCTTTGAAGTCATACAGCCTGCTTCTGGAGAATAAATGGATTCTGTATCTACTCCAAAAACAATTTGACTATAACCCGGTACAGAGAACCGGTCTAAACCTGTTTCAAGGTCTTTGAAATAGAGGACATGTTCTTTATGTTCAGGTGATTCAAAAACACAGAGATCTGTTTCTCCATTTGCAACTAATAGCTCTAGTACTGAAGAAGCTACTTGTTTTAGATCTTTATCCTGCAATAAGGTAACCGGATTTCGTACTGCTGCATCAAAGTATTCTGTATCTGTAACATTCCTATCCAATGCCTAAAGGCATTGGTTTTACGGCTCGCAAACGAGTGGTGGCGCTTCCGTGGGATGTAAAATCGGCGCTTGCGGAATCTCGGCGCTACATCCTCGCTCTGAAGAGCAAGGTTTTGCGCCGATTTTTCATAAATGTTTTGTTTTGTTACTACTTCTTTGTGACAAATTAGCTAAACTCATCGAAAAATTTAAATATGTATGCAATGTATTATACTGCAAACATGACTTCCACAATATCCGTCAGAATCGAAAAACCCATTTTGCAGGCGTTAATACAAGTAGAAAAGAAATGGCACACCGATAGGAGTGAAGTAGTACGTCGACTTCTCGATAAAGCATTGAAAGAGTGGAAACTCGAAAACGCTCTTGAACTTTTGAAAGAGCATAAAATTTCTGTCGGTAAAGCTGCTGAAGATTGTGGAATCTCTCTTTGGGAAATGCTTGATATTCTCAAACAGAAAAATGTCGATTGGACAGCATATTCTCAAAAAGATTTGGAGAAGGACTTGGCACTTTTGGAATGAGCAACAATGATCTCTAACACAACGCCATTGATTTGTCTTGCGCGAATTCATAAACTCGGTCTTTTGAAGGCGCTCTTTGGTACAATAACCATTCCTAAAGAAGTAGAAGAAGAGCTCTTTATTGACAATAAACTTGGATTGCAAATACTCAAAGAAGCAGGAACTTCTGGAATAATACAAATAAGTAACCCTGAAAAAATTATTCCTTTGGGTTTAGGAAAAGGGGAAACTGCCGCAATTTCCCTTGCAAGAGAAAGAAATGACTCTATTTTGCTTGATGATGCTGCAGCGATTAAAGCAGCAGAAGCGTTGAATATTTCAACATTTAGAACAACAACTGTTCTTTTTCTTGCTGTACAAAAGAAGATTCTTACAAAGAAAGAAGCGCTTTTGCTCTTGAATCAGATTATTGAAAATGGTTATTATATTGCTCCGAAATATTACGCGGCGCTTGTTCAAAAATTGAATGGGTAAAGCATATTCTGCTTATAAATTACTTATACTCTTCTTTATAAACAAACTCCTCTTTCTCTTCTTCAATGAAAATCTATAACTACCCAACAGTACTAACTAAGCGAAACATTTAAATATGGTCAAGGCTTTCCTTACAAAATAGTTGTTAAAAGAGGCTATATTTAAGAAAAAAGAAACGAGGTTATTGCTTATGATGGATCAACGATTTTTAACTAAACTCAAGGAATTTGGACTCAACAGCTACGAAGCTAAAATTTGGAGCGCATTGCTTTCCAGAGGAGTTTCCAGCGCTGGTGAATTATCTGACATTTCTAATGTTCCACGATCCCGAGCATATGACGTTCTTGAAAGCCTTGAGAAAAAAGGATTTATTATTATGAAGATTGGAAAACCAATCAAATATATCGCAGTTGAACCACAGGAAGTTCTTGAACGCGTTAAACAACGAGTTCATGAAGACGCTCTTAACCATGCAAAACTTCTTGAAGAATTACGAAAAGACACTATCCTTGAAGAACTTGAATTGTTATATAAACAAGGTGTTGACGTTATCAACCCAACAGAATTATCTGGCAGCTTACGTGACAGAACAAACATGTACAATAACATGAACACGATGATCAACAACGCTGAGAAATCCGTTATGATCATGACATCAGCAAAAGAACTTGTTCGCCTTTCAGAATCAATCAAGAAAAGCGTTGAAAGAGCGGCAAAGCGCGGGGTTAAAATCAAAATCGCAGCACCTATCACTAAAGAATCAAAGAAAGGTGTTGAAGTGTTTGAAAAATCCGCTTCTGTTCGACACGTTGATGTTGTCCGATCACGATTCGCAATTGTTGATGGTAAGGAAGTAAGCTTTGCATTGCTAGACGATGATAAAGCAGTTCCAAGCTACGACGTTGGTATATGGGTAAGTTCCCCATTCTTCGCTCAAGCATTAGCTAAAATGTTTGAAGGCGTTTGGAAGGAATAAGTTTTTTTATAATTTCTTTTCAGTCTTTTTATTCTTCTCGTTTGCTTTGTTTCTCTCGCCCTTTATTCGCCTTATTGGTTTTTTGGAATCCCTATGTATTTTTTAATAAATAAATAAATAAATAAATAAATAAATAAATAAATAAATAAATAAATAAATAAATAAATAAATAAATAAATAAATAAATAAATAAATAAATAAATAAATAAATAATAAAAAAGGATGAATTGTGTACTAGGTCTTTACTGAGCGAATAAACTGCTCCTTCGCGATTCCAAAGTGAAGGTCTTTTGCGATTAAAAAACATAACTATAAATATAACTAAATCTGAGACGTTTCTTATGGTTAAAACAATGAAAGCAATTTCCTCAAAGGACGCAAAATTAACTGCTAAATCTGGTTTTTCGTGGAGTAAACTGATTTATACACTCATTGTCATCTTCCTGTATGTTCCTTTAGTGTTCCTCGGTGTTCGGACATTCTTGCCTGAATATACGGGCTACGATTATCCGATGTACAAAGACTGCTACGGCTATGCCCCGTATGCTGAAGAAAGCAAATGTTATGACGCAGACGCGCAAGCAGCAATGGTTGAAAAACGCGATCAATGTCTCGAAGAACAACAGGCAGAGCAGAAAACGTATGATGATGAAAAACGACAATATGATACATGGAAGTACTTGTCAGTTCTTGGTTTTGCTGTTTTGACTCTTGTTATTGTGATGTTCCTGAGTTTTGATGTTCCTATTAAAATTGGGTTGTTCATCGGTTCCGCAGCAGCTGTCTTTATCGGGACTATGCAATACTTTGAAACAGAAAGCATCCCTGCGTTTATTGTTTTACTTGCGGTGTTTGCTATTGTCGTGTACTTGATCCAGAAGAGAGAGAAGTATTTTTGAAATTTTTTCTTTTTTCTTTCTATTTTCTTCATAACATTTAAATGATGTCTTTTGTTTCTTCTCTTTATGGTTCGAGAAATTCCTTCCTCTTTTTTTCAGTCCATGCCTCGTTTAGGTCATGGTCGTCAAGGCGTTGTCTATGATTTAGGAGATGGAAAATGCTTAAAAGTATACCAGCCAGATCATGCTTCTTGCGCGGAAGTTGAATTTCGCAATATGGAAATGCTTCTTGCAGCAGATATTCGTGTTCCTACTCCTTATGAGCTTGTTACTGTTGTTCGTGATGGTCCTTTGCTTGTTCCCCGCGAACAATTTGGAGGAGGTTACGCTCTTAAAGATATCCCTGAAATTGAACGTGTTTCAGGTCTTGTTCGCGAACACATTGTTGGAAAACCTTATGGATCATTTCGTCCAACTCTCGAGAACTTTTGCGCGCTTCTTGCATATGTAGAACATGCAAAAGAAAGAGGGTTTGCATTTTCTGATGGCGCTCCAGCGAACTTTCTTTTGACTGCTCCATCAGCTTCTTGTATTGATTGCGCGGGAATAGTTTCAGATAAAATGTATCAACAACATAGTGATCCTTCTCGACGATTTAAAGAAGCGGCGCTTGTCTATAAGAACGCCCTTTTGAACCATCTTCGTGAAGATCTTATCACGGAACGAATTTGTGATGCTCTTTATTTAGAAGATCTTTATTCTCGTGTGGGGTTGTTGGTGCGTTATTCTTTGTGATTAATTTCTATTCCCTTTTGGTTATATGCTATTAATGCAGAGAATATGATATTTGCATCAATAACCAATCTCATTTAGTATGCACCAGGATGTTCTCTTTTATATCGCTCATGGACTGCTTTGTTGATTTTTCTTCCAAGCGCGAGAGCATCTTTCTCTGTTAATCTTGATTTTGCAGTAATTGCTTTGAAAATTTTCAGTTGCGCAAGCTTTTCTCGAATTGCAGCTCGAGCTATTTCAGACCAGTTTATCTCTTTTGTTTCATCCATCTCTTTTTTCAGTTCTTCAGGTACAGCTAGTGTTATTGTTGGCATTTTATCACCTTATTTATCACACATAAATCAGTGTAAGCAGTGTAAGTATATAAATTTTTCTACAACTCCACAAATTCTGTCTTTAACTGCTTTAGGCTGGTGAGTGTCTTAATCTTTGTGACTCCTTTTCGTGAGATGACATTCTTGACGAGTTCGTAATACGCGTCCTGATCTTTTGCGCGGACTTTGACAACCATTTCCCAATCTCCTGTCGCGATATCCACACTTTCTATCTCTGGATGTTTCGCGAGTTCTTTTCCTATTTTTTCAGGATTGCCATATTCATCAGGAGATAAACTGATAAGAACAAACGCGCAGAATCCTTCGTTGATTTTTTTGTAGTCAAACACTGCCTTGTATGCTTTTATTGCTCCTTCTTTCTCGAGTTTTTTTATGTTGTAATGGATTGTGGTTGATGGTTCTTTGAGCTTCTTTGCTACTCGCGCGATTTGCGGCGTGCAGTATCCTTTCTTGAATGCGTCGATAAGTCTTGGCTGGATGTCTTTCATTTGTATCAAAGTTGTATAATATACAGGAATTTATATATTTTTCGGATAATTATTGAATATTGTGCAAGAAAGTATATAATGGTGGCTTTTGTTAGTTCCTTCCATGAGAACAGCACAACCTGCTTTTGGACGACCACGTTCTGATTTACGGTATCACCAATCAGTCAGAGTTAGAGCGCTTTATTAGAAACCAATCCCTTGTTGAGAAAGAACAATCTTTGGAGGGAACATCATCATGGGTTTCAAGAGATGCGCTTTATTTTGGTGTCGGGCTTTCTAACGGAGTTCCATTTCTTACTCAAGGACTTCCTATAGATATTTTGACTATGCTTCTTGTTAGTGAAGCGCTGGCTGATCGAAAATATATTCTTATTGCGGATAGCCATGCAAAGACGAATGGTTTTGATGATGCAGAAATCCAGCAAATAGCACAGCATTACAGAGCAACTTTAGAAACGACTATCACAAATCTAGGTTTGCATGGTTGGTCTGTTCTGTTTGCTTCTGCTCTTGAAACAGAGAGCAGATACCAACATGCACTTTGGTGCTTTTCAGAGCTTCCTCCTTACGCACAACGGCAACTTGCTGATATGGTCTGGTTTCAACAAGAGCGTGGTGTTTCTCTTAAAGTAGGATGGGCTCTTACAGGGGATAGAAGAAAAGATGAAGTCTATTTTGATCGGCTTTACAAAGCACAGGTAGAAGGGTTTGTTACTGAGAAAGATCCTTTATCTTTCCTTTATGTTGTTTCGGGCAAAACCTTTGATCCAAAGAAACCGCACTGTGCCCCATATTTTTGCGCAGATAAACACGCCCGTGTTTTACTTGAGAAAGATGAAGACGTTACAACTAAAATTTTACACGCTCAGGATCATTTCGGACCAGCGCAGAAAAAGGAATGTCTTAATTATCTTAAGGCACTTGTTCGTCTCTATGATACATGTATTGCTCCAACAGAGCGTGGATCTGTAGAACAAAAGCTTCAAGAAGTAATAACAAGGTGTTTCTCATGAAAACCGTCGGTATAATTGGAGGACTTGGTCCAGAAACAACAGCGGAGTTTTACTTAGACGTTGTTTTTGGTTCTCTTCAAAAAGATGGAAATAAGAGGCCTCCTATTCTTATTTGGAACATTCCTCTTATTATGCAAGTAGAACGTGAACTTTTGGAAAAGGCAATAGGAGAAGAAAAATACCTTCCTTTTTTGATTGACGCAGCACAGCGCCTCGAAAGAGGAGGTGCAGACTTTCTTGTGCTTCCCTGCAACACATTGCATGTTTTCATTGAAGAGATTCGTGCAGCTGTGCACATTCCTGTTTTAAGTATTGTAGAAGAAACAACACGTTTTTTGCTTGAGCAGAACATACACAGAGTTGGCATTCTCGCAACAACGGTCTCTTTGCAAAAAAAACTCTACGAAACATCACTCTCTCATGCAGGAATTAAACAAATACCTCCAAATAATTTTCAGCAGGCAAAATTGGGTAAGATTATTCATAATCTTGTTTCAGGAAGACATTCTGATGCAGACAGAAAATTCCTTATCTCTGTTGTTCAGGATTTTGAGGAGAAAAAAGTGTTTACAGTGATTCTTGCATGCACTGATCTTCAGCTCCTTGTTCCTCAACATAAGTCGCTGCAAATTTTTGACACTATGAAAATCCTTGTTGATGCAACGATAAGAGCGATTCACAATCCATAAATTATATTAACTCTCGCAGGTGTTTGTTACTCTATGCAAAAACTCTATTGCTTTACTTGTATCCTTTGCATTGATGATAAACAGCGTATCACGCCAGCAGGAGATACATTCAAGAATATTAATTCCATTCTCTGAAAACAGTGTTGTTAAATACGCAAGAACACCCATAGTATCTTCAATCTCTTTGGAAGAGACAAAAGTAAGGAGCGCAAGATTTCTATGTTGTTTTACTATTTTATTTTCATACCTATGAACAAAGCCAGAAGCATTTTTTTCTTCAACAATGATCGTATAAATTTCTGATCCTTCAATAAGGTAAAAAACTCCTGAATCTTGTTTTATTCTCTTCTGAAGTTCCTGGACAAATTGAAGATCAATATTCTTTTCAAGAATAATGGCAACTATCTTATTCCTTATCTGAAGCTGGGAATTTTGCAACAGTTGCATTATCTTTTTCTCCTGCTCTATATTCTTCTTTAATTTTTCTTGATAACGTCTTGCGGCGACAAGAATTGCTTCCATAGATGTCTTCTTTTCAATTCCCAGCTCTTTTCTTATTCTTCTGGAAAGAGCGGAATAGTTGATGAGCCCTTTTTGCAGACATTTTTGAATATCATAATGTTGTTTGATGTATTCTATCGTAAGATCTGTTGTTGTTTTCTTCATATCATATATTGTTTTTTTCATGCTATAAGGAAGGTAGCTCTATTTATAAAATTTACTCAATTGTTCTATTTCGAACAAAAGTGTTTATATCCTTTCATTTGGAACAGTAAGTATAAAAGCAGTCGCCAATGCACAAGTGCAACATTCAAAAAATTTATATTTAAGAATTCGCGAGGGATCATAATGAATTTCATCTCAACAGCAGATTATTCTCAAGAAGAATTAGAAAAGATCATCACGCAGGCAGTGAAATATAAGCACGATAAAAACAAAATGACAGGAGAGCTTTCTGGAAAAACAGTCGCCGCTTTATTCTTTAATCCTTCCACAAGAACCAGAACAAGTTTTGATGTCGCGCTCTATCAACTTGGTGGTCACATGATTACCCTTGAGCCTGGAAAAGGGTCTTGGGGCGTTGAAGTACAAGAAGGAATTGTTATGGATGGAGACGCTGAAGAACATATCAAAGAAGCGACGCGGGTCCTCAATAGGTATTGCGATGGAATCGCGGTACGCGCGTTTCCCGCGTTTAAGAATTGGAATGAAGATAAGAAAGATCCACTCATCAACGCGATGGTCAAATATTCCTCAAAACCTATTATCAATATGGAAACAATACTCCATCCATGTCAGGCGCTTGCAATGATGATGACATTGAAGGAAAAAATGAAGACGGTAAAAAGAAAAAAGATGACTCTTTTATGGGGGTATCATCCAAAAGGTCTTAATACCGCTGTCGCAAATTCAGCAGCGCTCATCGCGGGTCAGTTTGGAATGGACGTGACGCTCGCGTATCCTGAAGGATACGACCTTGATCCGCTGTTTATTGAAAGAACAAAAGAATTTTGCAGGAAAAATGGATCAACATGTACGATTGTTCATGATCCTGATAAAGGAGTTGAAGGCGCAGATTTTGTGTACGTGAAATCATGGGGATCTTTAAAGCACTATGGTCAATTTGATCGATTTAAAGCAGAGCATGACAAGAACAAAAATTGGATTCTTGACGCTCGCCGATTCAAGAAAACAAATAATGGATATTTTTCCCATTGCCTGCCGTTGCGAAGGAATATGAATATCACAGACGCGGTCATTGACGCACAAAAGTCGCTGATTATAGAAGAAGCAGAAAACAGATTATGGGTACAAAAAGCATTGCTTGCAAAATTACTTGGTTGAGAGGTAAAATACAATGAAAATAGTTCTTGCGTTTTCAGGGGGGTTAGATACCTCGTTCGCGGTTGTATATTTAAAGAAAAAAGGTCATGACATAGTGACTGTCGCGGTCAATACAGGCGGATTTTTAGAAAAAGAAATGGAACAAATTCAGAAACGAGCGCTTGCTCTTGGCGCAGTAAAACACTACAACATAGAGTGCCAGAAAGAATTTTTTGACACGTTTATTTCAAAAATAGTGAAGACAAACGCAGTGTATGAGGGAACATATCCTTTGCTTTGTGTTGATAGATATATCATCGCGGAAAAAGTTGTTGAAATCGCAAAAAAAGAAAAAGCGCAGGCAGTCGCGCATGGAAGCACAGCAATGGGCAATGACCAAATCAGATTTGATAGCGCGTTTGGAAGTTTAGCTCCAGATCTGAAAATTATAAGTCCCATAAAAGAAGCAGCGTTGTCTCGAGCAGAGGAAGCAGAATTTTTAGTGAGCAATGGTTACTCTGTTGAAAACAAAAACAAGAAGTATTCAATAAACGAAAACATCATGGGAGTTACTGTCTCTGGTTCTGAGATTGACGCGTATGAAGAACCCGCGGCAGACGCGTATACATTAACAAAACAAACAGAAACAAAAACCAGAAAGATAACAATCACCTTTGAACAGGGAGTCCCTGTCAAGATTGATCAAAAGAAAATGGATGGCGCGTCGATACTAAAAATACTGCATCAGGTTGTTGGGAGCTATGGCTGGGGAAATGAGGTTTATACAGGGAATTGCATTATCGGAATAAAAGGAAGAATTCTGTTTGAAGCTCCTGGATTGTTGGCGTTACTCAAGACGCATCAGGCGTTGGAGCAAATAACACTGACAAAGACGCAAATGGATTTGGCGTCACAGGTGCGCGTCAGTTACGCGAATCATCTCTATAATGGATTGTATTTTGATCCTGCTGTAAAGGATATGGAAGCTTTTTTTGATTCCATGCAAAAACAGGTAACAGGAGAAGTTATTCTGAAAATTGAACCACAAAAAATCTCTGTTGTTTCTTTAACGAGCAAAAATTCTTTGGTGAATACATCTGTTGCGACCTACGCGCAAAGCTGTTCATGGACAGCAAAGGACGCTGATGGGTTTATTGCCCTGTTTACCTTGCAGGAAAAACTTGCATGTAAAAGAAAAAATTAAAGGAAAAGCAAATAAAACAGTAAAGAAAGAAAAAGTAAAATAAAAGATTAAAGGACGGACGATGAAACTCGAACAATTAATTGCGATAAATACGCAAAATCCGGGAACAGATTACAAAAGAATGACTGTTCTTCTTTCAAAGGAATTACAAAGGCATGGCGCTCACGTCGCGATGGTTGGACAGAATATCGTCGGAATTTGGGGAAAGCCAACATTATTGATAAACGCGCATATAGATACTGTAAAAGCAGTGGGGTGGAAAACAAATCCTCTCCTCGCAAAAGTACGCAAGGGAAAAACAATAGGGTTAGGCGCCTGTGACAACAAAGGGAATATTTATTGTATATTCAAAGCGATTGAAGCGCTGCGCGCTCTTAAAAAAATAAAAAATCTTATGGTTCTCTTTTCAATTGATGAAGAATTTGGAAAGGTCAGTAAAATACATGATTTTGTGAAATCTCCTTATGCAAAAGAAATAAAAAATGTTCTTGTGCTTGAACCAACAGAGAATAAAATAATCACAAAGCATCCTGGATATTACACGTTTTGGCTTACCTTTACCGCAAAGCAAGAGCATAGCTCAATAAGAAAAGAGAACGCGATAGAAAAAGCAGCAAAGGCAATCACAAAACTAAAGGGATTTAACGTTGGGCGCATAGAAAGCAAAAATGTTTCAGGAAATATCAGCGCCGGCCAATGTAGAATAAAAATTTCAATCAGAACGTATGAAACCCACAATGAAGTACTCAAAAAAATCAAAAAGAGCGCGCGTGACGCGACAGTTGAGGCTTCTTTTACAGGAGATTCTTTTGTCAATAAGACTCCCTTTACAAAAGGAGCGCAGGGGTCTGCGCAATTTTGGAGTGAAGCCGCGCTGTTTGCCCAAAAGGGATACAATACTATTTTATATGGCGCTGGATCAATACAGCAGGCGCATGCTCCAAACGAATATGTTACACATGATAGCCTAAACATTTGCATTACCTTTCTCCAATCCGCGATAGAGGGATATTCATGAAAGAAACAGCAATGAAGATACTCAGAAGCTTTGGTCTTGATAAAGAATTAGAACTCTACTTGCAAATGTTCCAGAAAACTCCTCGCCATAAATTTGCGGTAGTAAAAATCAGTGGCAGCACGCTTGAAGAAAAAATGCGCCTGGTCGCAGAGGATCTCGCATTTCTTTCAAAACTGGGCCTTACTCCTATTGTTATTCATGGAGGAGGAAAGCAGATAGATAAAGAATTACAAAAAAAAGGAATTGTTTCAAAAAAAGTGGACGGGCTGCGTGTTACTGATAAAGAGACAATGAAAATAGTGAAAAAAACAATTACCGCGTTGAGCAGTAAACTTACCAATGAAATTAATACGAATGGCGGGCGAGCAATAAACGCAACTGCGTTGGAATTGATTGAAGCGCAAAAAGCAGAGAACTTCAACGGAGTTGATCTTGGATTTGTTGGTTCAGTAAAAAAAGTGAAAATAGATAAGTTACGAGATTTGTGCAAATCAGGGTATATTCCAATCTTAGGTTCTGTTGGATACGACGATGATGATTGCGCGTATAACATAAACGCGGATAACCTCGCAAGCTGGCTTGTGAACAAGATACAACCAAAAAAATTCATTCTGGTCACTGAAACAGGAGGAGTGCTTGATAAAAAAGGGAATATTATTTCAACGATTGATATACAGTTTGATCTCCCAGATCTTATAAAAAAGAATGTCATTACAGAAGGAATGCTCCTGAAAGTACTGGAGATAAAAACCCTTCTTCAAAACGCTCCTCAGACAGTTGTGGAAGTTTGTTCAGCAGAAAACATCCTTCAGGAGTTGTTTACGGTGAAAGGAAGTGGCACATTCATCAGATACGGTGGTTCATTCATTATAAAAGAGAGTTTCAATGACGTCAATACCCAAAAAATAAAAAAACTTCTTGAGGAAAGTTTTTGTAAAATGCTTGTTGGGGACTATTTTGAACAGCCCATTGACTGCGTTATTGTGGATAAAGAGTATACTGGCGTTATGATTATAAAAAAGATACAAGGAACAGCGTATCTTGATAAACTCGCGATCGCAAAAAGCGCGCAAGGGAATGGGCTTGCAAAAGCAATGTGGTCATTTGTAAAAATGAAATATCCTTCGCTTATCTGGCGGTCTTCAGTGAATAACCCTATAAACAACTGGTATTTTAAAAATTGTGATGGTGTTGAAAAATCTAATACATGGATTATTTTTTGGTATAACCTTGATCGAAATACAGTACATACTTTATTTCCCTTAATAATGGCGCTGCCAGCAACAATGGTGAAAAGATGACTCTTTTTGAAGAAGAAAAAAAATACCTTATGCATACCTATAATAGATATCCTTTAGCGCTTCAGTCAGGAAATGGATGCAAAGTATATGATTTTGCTGGTAAAGCGTATCTGGACTTTTTAGGAGGAATAGCATGTACCCCATTAGGCCATAATCATCCCGCAATAAAAAACGCAGTATTGGACGCGCATGGTTTGACAAATGTCAGTAATCTGTTTTATACGGAAAATCAGGTCAAACTTGCGAAAGCGCTTGTAGAGATTTCTGGATTGCAAAACTGTTTCTTGAGCAATAGTGGGACAGAAGCAAATGAATGCGCACTAAAGTTAGCGATCGTCCATACAAAAAAACACGAATTCATTGCATGTAAAAATGCATTTCATGGGAGAACATTTGGAAGTCTTTCCGCAACGTATGATAAAAAATACAGAAGCAAGTTCAAACCGCTTGTTTCTCGATTCACCTTCGTTGATTATGGAGATGCCGCAAAAATAGAAAAAGCAATAACCTCTAAAACAGCAGCTGTTCTAATAGAACCAATACAAGGCGAAGCAGGCATCATCGTTCCTCCTCCACAGTATCTTAAAGAGGTGCTTGACATATGCGAGCAAAAAGGTGTTTTATTGATATTGGATGAAGTGCAATCTGGAAATGGTCGAACAGGAACGTATTTTGAATATGAAGCGCATGGAATAAAACCGCACATAGTAACGACTGCAAAAGGGTTGGCAAATGGGCTCCCCATTGGCGCAACACTTGCCAGAGGACTTGATTTTGAACCAGGAGATCACGCGTCAACATTTGGAGGAAATTCTTTTTGTAGCGCAGTCGCGCTGCATGTTATCGAGACAATAACAAAAGAAGGATTGATGGAAAACGCGGTAAAACAAGGAAATCGCATGCAAGAAGAGATAAGAAAAATGAAAAAGAAGGAGGTAAAGGAAGTACGAGGAAAAGGATTGATGATTGGTATTGAGTTAAAAAAAAACGCAAAAGAAAAAGTTTCCCAATTCATGGAAAAAGGAATAATTATAAATGTGGCGCATGAAAAAACAATACGGCTCCTTCCTCCATTAATCGTTAGTGAAGAGGACGTCAACACATTCCTCAACGTCTTTAACGAGGTCGTCCAATGATAAAAGTTGGAATACTTGGCGCTTCAGGGTATAGCGGGAATGAATTAGTACAAATATTAGTGGCGCATAAGAAAGTTGAGATTGTGTTTGCGCAAAGTAAAAACAATAAAGGAAAGAGAGTCAGCGATGTCTATAAAGATTCCAACATCAATCTGAAATATCAAGATCCAAGTCTCGATGAGATAAATAAAGCAGACATTGTTTTTCTCGCATTGCCAAAAGAGGAAGCAGCCGCAGTTATCCCCAACCTAAAAAAAGTCATCATTGATCTCAGTCCCAGTCAGCGATTTAATCCGCAGTATGTGTACGGCTTGCCTGAAGCGCATTTTGATCAAATAAAAAAAGCATCGTATATTGCAAATCCAGGATGTTACGCAACAGCGTGTATTTTAGGAATTTTACCGCTTCTCAAAGAGCGTGTACTCAAAGAGCATGTCCGCGCAATTGCTTTTGATTGTAAGAGCGGCTATTCTGGTGGAGGAAGAACAAATAAATATGAGTATGAAGAGAACGTGATTCCATACGCACTTACTACTCATTATCAATATCCAGAAATTGGAAAGTTTGTTTCAAAACCATATTCCTTTACTCCTCATGTGGTGGACGCGTTCCGTGGACTCATTGCAACAATCCATGTGTTTGGTGTTTTCAATGAACAACAGGAGGAGATAGAAGCAAAATACAAAACATTTTACGAAAAAGCGCCTTGTGTAAAAATAATCAGCGAGGTACCAACATATATGCATGTAAAAAACACTCCTTATTGCATTATTGGGGGAATACATAAAGCAAAAGATCATCTAATAGTAATCAGCGCAATTGATAATCTCCTCAAAGGAGCAGCTTCGCAGGCAGTAGAAAATATGAATATTCGCTTTGGGTTTAAGCAGGAGGAAGGGTTACTATGAAACTTTGGCAAAAAGACTACATCCTTAACAATGAAGTGGAAAAATTTACTGTGGGGAATGATCCTGTCTTAGATCAAAAACTTATTCCTTTTGATTGTGAAGCGTCTATCGCGCACGCAAAAATGCTAAAGGAGATTGGAATTTTGAAAGCAGAAGAAGAAAAACTTCTGATTAAGGGATTACAAGAGATAATCTCGTTACAGAAACAAGGAAAATTTGTTATCCAGAAAAGTGACGAAGATTGTCATACCGCGATAGAAAATTATCTTACAAAAGAATATGGGGATGTCGGGGAAAAAATTCATACAGGCCGTTCCAGAAATGATCAAGTATTAACAGCATTGCGATTATATGAAAAAGACGCGTTGAAAAAGATTGAAAAGCTTCTTCACGAGTTGAATAAAAAACTAGCAGCGCTTGCAAAAAAAGAAGGAGAAACGCTGTTGCCAGGGTATACGCATATGCAAAAAGCAATGCCCACAACAATAAAGATGTGGCTGGAGTGTTTTATCGCTTCGTTTTCTGACTCCTTAATCATTCTTCAGAATACGTATACCCTTATTGACGCTTCTCCTTTGGGAACAGGAACGGGATATGGAATTCCTGTATTTTCAGTGAACAGGAAAATGACTGCTGATCTTCTGGGGTTTGGAAAAATTATTGAGAATCCAATCTATGCGCAAATGACACGCGGAAAGTATGAAATAGCAATTTTGCACGCGCTGACACAAATTATGTATGATATAAATAAATTTTCTACTGATCTCATGCTTTTTACTATGAATGAATTTGGGTATATTGAACTTCCCTCTGAATTTTGTACAGGAAGTTCTGTTATGCCACAAAAAAAGAATCCAGATGTTCTGGAATTATTGAGAGGGAAATATCATATTGTTTTAGGTGAAGAGTATAAGGTAAAGAGTATTGTCGCGAATCTTATGTCAGGGTATAATAGAGACATGCAACTGACAAAAGAGCCAGTTATGGCTTCTTTAGAAATAGTCGAACAGGGTGTAGTGATCATGTGTTTATTGATTCCAAATCTTAAAATCAATAGAGAAAAATGTAGTGCCGCAATGACGTCGGAACTGTATGCAACAGAAGAAGCATACGCACTAGTAAAAAAAGGAATGCCATTCAGGCAAGCGTATAAGGAGATAGGCAAGAAATATTCTTAAGAGAACTTTGCAAAATTCTCTTCATCTCTGCTCCATTAGCCTTGCATACGGAAAGATTTAAATCTTTATAGTCGTTTTTCTCTGTCATGAATTGTTTAAGCTGTCAAAAAGAGATTCCGACGAAACTTGGTTACGTAAGCAATAGCCATCGCTTTTGCAAATTTTGTTTTAGTCACATTATTGAAAAACGTGTGCGGAAATATCTTAAAGATCATCCGCTCAAAAGAGGCCAACGCATTGTTGCTTCACATCTCGCTTCTCTTTATTTTGCGCAGCATGTTATGCACATTCCTCTTACTATCCTTAAACGCGCGTCAAAAAAATCTGATACGATGATTTTATCAGAAACACTTGATGATTGCGCTGTCGCGTATTTGGAGCATCTTCTTTCTGGAAAAAAGTTTCTGAAGCAAAAAAAGAATACGCTGCTCCTTTTCTCTTCTGTGACTGATGAAGAACTTTCTCTTTATTGTCAGTATCACAAGCTTCCTTTTGCGGTGAAAAAACATCCCTTGAAACCCTTTCTTCTTCGCATGGAAACAGAACATCCTGGCACCATTCAAGCGCTCTACAAAAGCATGCAGGATTTGAAAGAAATACTGTAATTTCAGTAATATTTATAAATTTTCCCTACTTTCTAGTGATTATGGTAAAGTATGATATCTTTGTTCATCCTGGTTTTCCTGCTGAAGAACGCAAAGTTCGTGGTTCACGAGTTTTTCAGGAATATTGTGATAAGTTATCGACTCTTGCAGCTTCCGCTGAGCAGGTTATTCATGTGGTTGATCCTAAAATAGGGCATCATGACGCTTTTTTGGAAGATCTTATTCCTGCGAATCGCAGAGTTCGCTCCTATGTTCTTGATATTCCTTTAGTTTCTGCTGATTCTTATGGTGTTGTTTGCAGAGATGATTGGGATACTTTTGTTGGTCTTCTTCATGGTATTAGAAAGCACCGTGATCCTGTACAGATTCATGGCTCTTTACATGGGCTCTGTATCCTTGAGTTTGCTGTACAGCTTTATGAACTGGTGCATAATCACAAACAATATCTTCCAAATCCGGTTTCCTGCTTCTTAAATTCTCCGTTCCCCTTTCGAGATGAAGATACACAAGCAATCGCTCAGCACGCGCTTGACGCACACTATTTTAATTCAAACATTCGTTTTGGCACTGTTTTCGCAAACTCTGCTTTTGATGACATTAATAATATTAGAAAAAGTCTTGTCCGCCAAATGACTGATAAAGAAACAAAAGTTTATTCTCTTTGATACTTTATAGAATTTTAAGAAGATTCTACTGAATTCCCATCACCACTACATCAAAGACTAATGTTTTTCCCGCGAGCGGATGATTCATGTCAATGATCACGCTTTCTCTATTTATTTTAATAATCTTTGTGTAAATCATTGTTCCTGTCTTCGCTTCTTTTTTGAGCACCATTCCTATAGAAGGTGTTATTTCTCGTGGTATTTTGCTGAGTGGAATTTCCTGAACAAGATCTTTGTGATGTTTTCCATACGCTTTCTCCGCGGGAATAATGATTCGCTTCTTCTCTCCAACTTTCATTCCAAGAACTCCTTCTTCCAAACCCTGGATAGTCGTGTGTTCTCCGACCATAAATCGAAGTGGTTTTGCATTTGTTGTTTCAAAGATAGTTCCATCCGCAAACTTTCCGACATAATGGAGACTGACATAGTTTCCTTTTCTCACTATCTGATGTGGGTCGTGTCCTGGATGGAGTTTATGTCCTTGTTGGTTCATGGCATTATTCTTTGTCTTGTTCTTTATTATTGTTTGTGTTTTCAACAAAACATAAAAAGAAGTGTGGTGTGTGGACACTCATGACTGCGGCAACGACGACTCATACTCCTCCCGATGATAGAAAAACGCTTGAAAAAGATCTTCGCGCGATTCTCTTAGAATGCAGAGCAGCAAGCATTACCCAAAACATCGCTGAAAAATTCCTTGTCCCCTTCGCGCTGTTTTTACAGGCTTCTGCTTTTTCTATTGGTCTTCTTTCTACTCTTCCTCAGCTTCTCGGCGCTCTGACACAACTTTTCTCTGTCAAAGTCCTTCACACATTTCCCGATAGAAAAAAAGTTATTGTCAAATTTCTTTTGTATCAATCGCTTCTCTGGCTTCCGCTTTTTCTTATTCCACTTCTCTTTCCAACATTAGGTATTGTCGCGCTCATTATTTCTTATTGTATCTATTACATGCTTGGCGGTTTTTTCAACCCTGCATGGATTAGCTGGCTTGTCTATATTGTTCCTGAACACGCGCGCGGTAAATTCTTCGGAAGAAAAAATCAGACCGCCGGAAGGTTTGGTTTTTTCGCGGCAACTCTTGGGGGCTATCTGCTTTCTGTTCTTTCTGATATTAATTTATGGGTTGCGTATGGTATTCTCTTTTTTGTCGCGTTTATCTCGAAACTTCTTTCTCTTCTGTACATTCTTCGCATTCATGAAAGTGAAGAAGTCAAAAAAATTCCCTCTTTTGAAGGCGTTACCTTTCAGGATTTTCTTCGACATATCTATGAAACTTCTTTTGGTCAGTATGTTTTGTATATGTGCCTCATGAGTTTTGCGGTGAACCTTGCTGCTCCTTTTTTTACGCCCTACATGCTCCATACTGTCGCGGAAGGCGGCCTTGGGTTTTCTTATCTGCAGTTTACTATTATGATTGCCATTGGCGCGTCAGGAGGATTTCTTGTTTTTCGTCATTGGGGATCGCTTTCTGATCGTTTTGGCAATAAACGCGTGCTTGTGTTTACTGGTTTTCTCATTCCTTTTGTTCCTCTTCTTTGGCTCTTCTCTTCAAACTTTTATTACCTGCTTATCGTTGAGTTATTTTCTGGCGTTATTTGGGCAGGTTTTAACCTCACGACCGCAAACTATGTTTTTGATCTTGTGGGGAGTAAATACAGGATGATCTACAACGCGTATTACAACGTTATGACGACTGTCGCTGTCTTTATCGGCGCGCTTGCGGGTAGCGGTTTGCATGTTGTTTCTCTTTTGTTAGGGATTCATGATATCACTTTCCTGTTTTCTGTTTCCTTCCTGTTTCGCTTTGCCATCGCACTTTTCTTTTTTACAAAGCTCAAAGAATTGCGGGAGGTCGAAGGGTATCATTTCTTCTACGAACTCGCGATTCGACCTATGCAAGGATTCGCGCACGGAAGTGTTCAATATATTCGTGATGGTTTTACTCACTTTAAGAAAAAACACATTGTTGATATTCTGAAAATGGAACGGTATATTGAGAACGTTGAAGATGAATTTGAGCGAGATGGAAAGAAAAAAGAAGAAGAGAAAAACGAAAAACTCTCAACAAAAAGAACAGAGAAAAGAAAGGTTTAAATAATAACTTGTTCTGAAGGGGGGTATGTCATCATCTTTTTTCAAAAATTTTTGTCATAAAAAAGATTATTCTATGTATCTTGCTCTCGCGATCTTCCTCTTTATTGGCATTGTTACTTTTACTTCATCACGTGCTCCAACAGGATATTCCATCGCAGAAACTTCTTATTCTATCAACGCGATCGCGCTTGAAGATGGCGCTGATGTTGACATTATTATCGCCGCTTCTGATTTTGCGAGTGACCATTCTATTACAGAAACTATGCTCACTAGCGAATTGACTGGCGCGGAACAAAATACATTGCTTGTTCAAAATCTCGGCGCTTCTCCCACAACGATCACAAAATCCGGAACAAATCTTATTCTTGAAGGAGACGCTGTTGTTGGTTTTGCCGCGCTTTCTCTTATGGATTCCACGAATTACGATATATTCTCTACGTATGATGTTGTTCAGGTTGTGGATGGCGCTCTTATTGGTGTGACTCCTTCAACAGAACAAAATATAGATCAAGCAACAGGAAACAATTGCTATGATAGTGACGATGGCGATGATCCTTATACGTATGGAACACTCTCTGGAACAGATGTTTATGGAAATGTTATTGACCAGACAGATCAATGCGGTTCAGGAACAGCAACAGTAAATGATGTCTTTGAAAAAGTCTGTACTGCAGAGAGTTATACCTATACGCAGTATACTTGCGCGTATGGTTGCAAGGATGGCGCGTGTGTCGCTCCTCCAAAGAATAATTGTGTTGATAGCGATGGGGGAGATAATCCTGATGAATATGGAACACTCTCTGGAACAGATATTTATGGAAATGTCATTGATCAGACAGATCAATGCGGTTCAGGAACAGCGACAGTAAATGATGTCTTTGAAAAAGTTTGCACAGAAACAAGTTATACATATACGCAGCATACTTGCGCGTATGGATGCTTTGATGGCGCGTGCATCTCTCCTGTTTCTTATGGAGTAGTTTGCGGTAATGGAATTGTCGAGGACGCAGAAACATGCGATGATGGAAATGTTG
Organism: Candidatus Woesearchaeota archaeon; assembly: GCA_016214075.1. NCBI lineage: Archaea > Nanobdellati > Candidatus Woesearchaeota > Candidatus Woesearchaeota archaeon. Next base: position 34,205 of record JACRPI010000002.1, on the reverse strand, counting down.
AGAATGGCGATGGTTGCACTGCTGATTGCACTCTTGAAGTAAAAGAAGGTTGTTGGGAAACGGATGCAGGGGTTGCGGGAACATATACGGGTTATTATTATGATTATTATGGCGCTGGTCAGCAGGATTATTCTTACGATTACGCGTATGATAATTACTGTTATTATGACAGTTATTCAGGAACATACTATTACGCAGACTATTATTGTTATCAATATGATTATGACGCTCGTTGGTATCCAACATCAAATTGGCAAACCTGTGCAAGTGGTTGCGAAGCGGGTAAAGGGTGTGTTGATGTCGCGACTGTCACGCCATCCTGTGTCGATACTGATAATGGAAAAGATGAAAAAACATACGGCGAAACAACACTGATCAATAAATTTGGAGAAGAAAGAACAGCGGCGGACAGCTGTTATTCATACTCAGACGATTATCAATATGTTGTTGAGAATTCCTGTTACTCGTGGGACAACACCTACTATCTTTACACGGATTATATTATTTGCGATGGTGTCTGTCAGAATGGTGTTTGTGTCGATGCTGCATACACTGCAACTTGTGAAGATAGCGATGATACAGAAATGTATGAATATGACTGGCAAAAGAGCGCTTCTACTTATGGAACAGTAACTGGAAACGACAAATCTGGAAACAGTTTTGAAAAATCTGATTCCTGTTATGATTCTTATGGGTATGAATATGTTATGGAACAATATTGCAATGACAACAATGCAGTGTATGAAAATTATGTCTTCTGTCCAGGAGGATGTGAAGATGGCGTTTGCGTTGAACCAACGTGGGAACAAGCTTGTACTGATAGCGACGCGACAGCGACAAACGCAGGAAGAGATGTGTACACTGCCGGCACCGCAAGCGGTGTTGATTATTATGGAAAAGAATTTACGTACAGCGATTACTGTTATTACAGCAGCTGGGATAAAACATATTATGTTGTTGATTATTATTGCGCAGAAAGCAGTTATTCAGGAGCATATGCAAGCAGTTATTGGGATAAATGTCCAGAAGGATGCGAGAATGGCGTCTGTCTTGGCGCAGCGACAACAGTAACTCCTACCTGTTCAGTTGGGGATAAAACAGTCACAGGAACTGACGCGTATGGCGCTTCCTATGCGTATTATGATTATTGCAATGGAGCAGAAACCCTTGTCACGTATAGTTGTGGTACAGATGGCACTGTTGTTGCAGCAGAAACCGCATGCAATTGTGTGGATAACCAATGTCATACCGCAAGCATGACTGTTGCCGACTTTATGATCAGTGGCAATCCTGTCATCGTCATCGGAGCAGGCGCCGCTACAGAAGATAATATTGCCGCAATTGATCTTGCGGGCAAATATGGCTGGAAGGTTGTAACAGACGCAACGATTAGTGACGCGACATCAGGAACATATGTTGCTATTGGTGGACCATACGCAAATAAAGTAAGTGAAGCCGCGTTTGGCGGTCAAACATGGGATTATGGCATTGGTGAAGCGTTATTCCTTGTCAAAGAATATGACGCAGGAGGAAAAACACTTGTCATTTCAGGTAGTGAAGCAAAAGATACACGAAACGCGGTCGCGTTGCTTGTGAATAATCCAGAAAGTCTTACTGATGCTTATGTGGTTAAGCGCGTGAGTTGATTTTTATGTGGCAACGAAAAATAAAACGCTATCTTTCTTCTTTCTTTTCTTTTTTTGCTCTCGCGTTTATTCTTCTCTTTGTTTTCTCTCTTCAAGGAACATTGACTGGAAAAGCAGTTATTGTTTTAGATGAGGGTGTTACTGCAGAACAGATAGCAGAGATTGCCACGCTTGCTTCGTCTGGCGATGAAACAAAGATGCTTTCTGAAGTAGATTTAAGCCAAGGTGGGCTTCTTATCTTTACTCGCCTTGATAATGGTGGTACTGCTGCTATTAAAGAGAGGGACGGGAATTTCTATATTACAGGTAATGTTCATGATGCTGTTGCTGTCATGCAATCCGCTGATTACAAATTATTAGTTGAAGAATATGGTGTTGTTGAGATTGTCGATGGACAGATTGTTGTTGAGGAAGTAGAAGAAGAAGTTCAGGAAGAGGTTGTTGAAGAAGTTGTCGAGGAAAAAGTTGTCGAAGAAGTTAGGGAAGAAATAATAGAAGAGGTACAAGAAGAAGCAGAAGAAGTGCAGGAAGAAGAAGAACCTACTAGTTCATACTGTAAAGAAACAGAAACTGGTGTTAAAGGATGGTCGGAAATTGTTGGTGGAAAATTCTCTAGCGAAAATTCCTGTTTTGATAATGGAGCTCAAATTTACGCACGAGTATATTCCTGTGGTGTTTATGATCAAGGAAAATGGGGGAAACATTATTATGCACAAGTAACAGAAGCGCTTTGCCGATATGGGTGCGATTCTGGAAAATGCCTCAAGGCAGAGGATGCTCTTGAGTTCAGTGATGCATGTATTGATACAGATGGCGGCGACACATTTGACAAGTTTGGAGCAGTCACGTTTGCCGGCGAAGTCTATGAAGATCAGTGTGATTCTACATTTTATGGAGATAAAAAAGCACGAGGCGCGCTTCTCGAATATAGTTGTAGTGATTCTGGAAATCTTCGGCTTGTCCAACAAAAATGTACTTATGGTTGCAATGTTATAACTGGAACTTGTCAAGGTAATTATTTGTATGGTTCGCCTATCGTTAAGATCAGCGGTGACGACGCGTGTAAAGACACAGACGCGGGAGAAGCGTATGATGGTGTTGGTCGCGCAGGAACGGTGACGCTTAATGATGAATCTTACGCAGATTCTTGTGAACAAGGAAAATCACTTATAGAATACAGTTGTATTAATGGACAAGATCTTGGAAAACGCCGCTACACCTGTTCTTACGCGTGCGCGGATAACGCATGTCCTCAATCATATACTGAAAAAGTAGAAGTTCTCCTTCCTGTGCAGGAAAAAGTGACAGGAGACTGTACCTCAACAGATACAGGCGTGACTGGAAAAGATAGAAGTGGAAAAAAACGTACGTACGAACATTATTGCGGCGCTTATACAACAGGAATTGGCGCCTATGAAACCTATCACGCTACTGTTGCGTATTGTGATGAAGATAATTTCCCCGCGTTACGATCTTATGATTGTGAGAAAGGATATGTTTGCAGCGCTGATGGAATGTCTTGTGTTGAGGGAGAAGCTTCCTGCGAAGATTCTGACAATGGCATCGATACTTCCACAAGCGGCGTTGTGCAATATCTTACCGCATCCGGAGAAAGTGGAATGGGCTATGACGAATGCACTGATGATAAAACACTCACTGAATGGTATTGTGAAGGCGATACAGTACAATCAAAAAAAGTTCAGTGTAAAGAATATTGTTATGGAACTGTTTGTGACACTATGAGTTTGGAATGTTCTGACACTGAAACAGGAGCGGATCCTGCAGTTGCCGGATATTTGACGTATTATTCATTAGATGGCACAACGACTGCGTATGAAGACACCTGCACCGCGGATGGCAAAGGAGTTACAGATTGGTATTGTGATGGAAAAGATGTCCAATCAACAGTATTTTCCTGTGATGGTTCTTGTTCTTATGGAAGTTGTACTGCTTCAGAAGCTCCTTTCTTTTCACCAATTACGACAGTGGATGAATTCTTCGCGTCAACACAAGATTGGTATTATGACATGAAGATTGTTATTCCAAGCAAAGGATCAACAAGTGATTATCTTGCCGCGCTCGCGCTTGTTGGAAAATATGGATATCCGCTTGTCAAAGATACAGCTGTTTCTGACTGGAGAACCATGCACGCGATTGTTGTTGGCGGATCTTCTGTCAATAGTGTTAGTAAAGCAGTAATTGCTGCAGGCGCTTCTCAGGAAGGAGCGTATTATATCTATCAGGATCCAACGTACTACGGAACTGTTCTTGTTGTTGGTTCAGATGATCCAAAAGAAACAAGAAAGGCTGTGAAGGAATTGGTGAAGCGCTAAACTCTTTCTTTTTTCCGTACCATCCGATCTTTCGAGGGGTATATTATTCTTTTCTTCCATGTGAAATGAAGGTTAAACTTCTTTTTCTACTTTTTTGTTCCTTTTTTCTAAAAAATAACCCCATTCACCGAATTTCTCTTCTAAATTGTCTTCTCTTTTACTCGTTACTTCGGTTCTTGGGTCCCCCTGGCAGTAAAAGGTATTGTTGGTGCGTGTATTTTCTTTGCTGCTGAAAAAATATTCGCTTTGCTCCTCCATGAATCGCCTTATTACTTTTTGGAATCCTTAAATATTTTTATTTATTAAACTATGAAAAAACAGAATTCTGAAAATGACGAAGAAAATACCTCCTTCTTATGGAAAGTCGACGATTTCACTTGTTGGATTGGATGGTACTCTTTTCCGCTACATTTATAATATAAAACCAATCACATTCTTTCCATGAAATCGCATGCGCATGAAAAAAAGCATACAGAGAGAATTCTTATCACCGCAGCACTCCCTTACGCAAACGGCTCTATTCATCTTGGTCATATGGTGGAATACATTCAAGCGGATATTTATTCTCGCGCGATGAAACTGTTTGGCAAACACGCTGTTTTTGTCTGCGCAGATGACACCCACGGCGCGCCCATCGAGATCAAGGCAACTTCTTTAGGGATGAAACCAGAACAGCTCATTGACAAATATTACAAAGAGCATACGAAAGACTTTGCTGATTTTGGTGTTTTGTTCGATAGTTATTACTCGACAAATTCTCCTGAAAATAAAACATACAGCGATTTTATTTTCACAAAACTCAAAGAAGCGGGACATATTTACACCAAAGAAATTCCTGTTATTTACTGTGAACATTGCAAGCGTTTTTTACCTGATCGTTACGTGAAAGGAACATGCCCTAAATGTCACGCGCCAGATCAATATGGAGATGTCTGCGAAAAATGTAGCAGCACGCACAAAACAACAGACCTCATTAATCCCAAATGCGCGACGTGCGGTAAAACTCCTGTTCCAAAAACCTCTGAACATTATTTTTTCAAACTCAGCGTGTATGAAGATAAGTTGCGGCATTTCTTTAAGACAGCGGATGTGCAGCCTGAGATTGTGAACTCTGTCAGCAATTGGTTGGGAGAGTTGCAGGATTGGTGCATTAGCAGAGATGGCCCTTACTTTGGGTTCAAAATTCCTGGTGAAGAAAACAAATATTATTATGTCTGGCTTGACGCGCCTGTGGGCTACATTGCTTCTACTGCGCACTATTGCAAAACTTCTGGGGAGAAGGTTGCTGATTATTGGAATACTAAAGACACAAAGGTTATTCACTTTATCGGTAAGGATATTATTTATTTTCACTTTCTTTTTTGGCCATCCATGTTGATGACTGCAGGATTTCAGCTTCCTTCCAAAATTATGGTCCATGGATTCTTGACAGTGAACAAAGAAAAAATGTCAAAGAGCAGAGGGACATTCATTACTGCCCGACATTATTTAGATCACTTGAATCCAGAATATTTGCGTTTTTATTACGCAGCGCATTTGTCTCCAACAGTCACTGATCTTGATCTTGATTTAGCGCAGTTTAAAGAGCGAGTCAACAGCGAACTTATAGGGAACATCGCGAACTTTTGCTATCGTGTGTTAAGTTTTGCCGCGAAGAACTTTGACGGGAAAGTTGGTTCTTTCCATGAACCTGCTGTTGCTGATGAGATTATCGCGCTTCGTGAACTTACTTCTACTGTTAAAATGAATTATGAACAGATGAATTTCAAAGACGCGCTTTCGGGAATTTTGGCGTTTAGTTCTGTTGGAAATAAATATTTCCAGCAAAACGAACCGTGGAAACTGATTAAGGAAGATGCTTCGAAAACGAAAGACATTATTTCCTTTTGCACGCTGCTGATTAAAGATTTGAGTATTTTGCTTGCGCCGATTTTACCGACGTTTAGCTCTGCACTCCAAAAGCAGTTGGGTGTTTCTTCGTTGACCTGGAATGATCTTTCTTTTGTTCCTGAAGACTTTGTTCTTTCAGATGTTGTCCCGCTCATTCAGAAGATTGAAGAAGAGCACAAAGCGCTTATTGTCCAAGAGCCTACGAAAAGAGAAGAGAAAAAGCAAGAGAAAAAGGAGTTTCCAAAAACTGAAGCACAAGGATTCCCTCTGCTCCTCAAAGTAGGAAAAATTCTTTCTGTTGAAGAACATCCTAACGCAGAAAAATTGTACGTTGAAACCATTGATCTTGGGGATGGCGATGTTCGCACGATTGTTTCTGGTATTCGCTCTTGGTACAAAAAAGAAGATCTTGTCGGAAAGCACGTGATTGTTGTCGCAAATCTCAAGCCAGCGAAACTTCGCGGAGTCATGAGCGCAGGCATGATTTTAGCGGCAGAACATGATGGAAAATTGGAGGTTCTTGAAGCGCCAAAGAGTGCTGCGGGAGATCTTGCTTTCTTTGGTTCTGAGACTTCTGCACCGCAGCAAATTCAATATAATGATTTTGCGAAACTTTCAATTCTTGTCTCTCACAAAACTGTTGTTTGTGATGGCAAAAAACTACAGACACACAAAGAAACCATACATTGTTCTTTGCCTGATGGAGTAAAGGTAGAATAAATCAATCCTGTTTTTGAGAGGCTTTTAGGTACTTATCAGTTAATTCTTTTCTTAAAGCTTCTTCTTTCTTTTTCCACTGCGCTCTTCCAAGTTTCTCATAGTCGAACATAAACAATAATAATGTAATATGTTGCAGAACGACGATAAGGACGAGGATCACAACTCTTGTTCTTTTCTCTTCAAGCAATGCCATGACTGTATTAAGAATGGTTATAATTATCCACCCTATAAAATGAAGTCTCCCTAATGGACTGCCTATAACCATTATTGCAAAAACAAGTGTCTCCCATATTATGTTATGGTAACGAGTTTCTCTACATAAATAGGACCTCCTTGTATGTATAATTCATACTCTATAGGATATATGTATAAATATAGTAAGAGTATTATATGCGGTATACTTGAATTATTTTCTGGATATATTCTGTTACTGCTCTCTGATCAAGATTCATGATCATTTTGCACTTAAAAACTCCGTAAACCTTATATATACTATTCCTTCTAGAAATAACCATGAAAAAAGGGAATCAGTATTATATTCTTCATCGTGCTATTTTTATGATGTGTTTGGTGCTGTCGATCCCCTTTATTTCTTCTCAAGCATTTGCACTCACTATCACCAGCGTGACTATTACTGGAAGCGATGGCGTCGAAGATGTTATGAAATCAGACAATGATTATTTTACCGCAACTGTTAAGACATCAGAAGAAATAAAGCCGGAACAGCTCTACATTGATTATACAAAAAAAGAAGCATTCGACTCCTGCTCTGGGAAGGAATGTGTTTATACAAGCAGCCAGACTGATAGGGCAGGGCAAGAGATGGAGTACATTATTCAACTTATTAATTCAAGCATTGTTGTTGATGAAGTCGAAGGAACTATTCTTATTGACGAAGAAGAACCAACAATTGATTCCTACACTGTTGAAAAATCTGATGAAGATATCACGATTTCTTATGAAGTAACCGATACTGCGTGCGAGGATTGCTCTGTCTGCGCGGGTATTGATTATTTGACGTTGTATCAAGATGATACTGAAATTCAGACGATTAATGTCGCGTCAGAATGCTCGATTGAAGATGAGATTTCTACTTCTGTGACTGAGCTTAATTTGGAAGATGGCGATCATGAACTTTGTTTAGTCGCTGTTGATAATGTAGGCTATTTTAGTGATGAATATTGTGAAGCAATTTCTGTTGATAGTACTGGACCGCACTTTGAAACAGGAAGTTTGGAAATTAAAGAAAGCACGAGTGGGAATATTGTTGAATACATTGGTTCTGACGCTGTGCTTGTTGATGTGTTCATTAATGTGACTGATGATTCTTTAAGTGAAAATACTGTTGTCGGAGACTTTTCTGCTCTTAACGCAGTTATTGGTTCCACTTATGAAGAAATGACTGCGGATAGTTGCGAGGAGGATAGTGATAATGAAACGCTTTGGCGTTGCGCGTGGTACGCGCTGTACATCGAAGATGTTTCTGGCTCTTTGACGTTGCCTTTTTCCGCAACTGATAATGAAGGAAATGAAGGAACATACAGTCCAACATATACGTTGACAAAAGATGATTCCGCTCCGACTGTCTATAGAGTGTATAATGAGTTTGAGAGTGAGGATTTGTATCTCAAATATGGCACGAATAGTGTGTATGCGGATCTTGACGCGACTGGTTCTGGCTTTTCTTTTGAACAAGCGTATTTGACGCTTAGTCTAGCTTCTCTCTCTCGAGAGGATCCAACAGATTGTTGGGAAAATGGTTCCTACTGGACCTGTGTTTGGAATTTTAGCATGTCGTATTCTGGCACCACAGAATCAACACTAGTTATTGACGCGGAAGATGACGCAGGCAACGCGATGGAATCGTATGAAGTCGATGTTGGCACTGATTCTGAAGAACCAGAGATTTTGGATATTACTACTTCTCTTGATTGTCCGACTGCAATGGATACACTTGAAGTTGTGGTGAACGCGACTGATGATTCTGATGAACTGTTTATTACTTTTTATGGTGAAGATATTCGCACTGATGATGAACCAATTACTGAAGAGTGTGTTAAAATAGCTGAAGATTTGTTTACTTGTACGTTGTACATTACTGATTTTGTTTCTTCTCCAGAAGATGAAGATGTTCAGATTGAGGTAAGTGATAATGCGGGAAATATTGGCGATGATTCGGTGGATATTTCTGTTTGTGAATTAGAAGAAGCTGGAACTCCTGACTTTGTCACGACCTATGTTGGCGATGTTGTTGATATTGATAAGTTAACTTTGTCGTATATTGATTATCCGTTGTATGTTCCTTTGACATTTTCTTATACTTCTGCTGCTGATATTGTCAGTAAAACAGGAAGTTGTGAAAATGCTGGTGCTGTGTACTTTATTGATCAGTCTGATACGTCGACGTTTATGGTTGTGTCTTTACCTGCACAAGCGGTTCCTAATGCGACGTATTCCTTGAATCTTGATTGCAGTATTTCATTTACCATGCAGTATGGCGATACTGTTTATAGCACTCCTGAAGTCGATGAGATTGAAATTTCTGTTGATTTATATGGAACGCCGATTGGAAGTGTTGAAGCAAGTCTTGCGGAGAGAATTGCGTTGCAGAAGCAGGGGATTGCTGAGGCGCAGGCGGATATTGATGCGTTGGTTGGATGGAATAAGGTGCTTGGGATTATGTGTAAAATTGTAGATATGCTTACAAAAGCTGATGCACTTCTCTCCGGAATTCGTGTTTTTACAACTTTTATTGCATACGCTGCATATGGGACTTACATGGGTGCATGTACAGCTGTTCCTTGGAATATTGTTGCTTGTCCAACGGCAGGTTCTGGGGCTTGGGCTGTATATGCCGCAATGGTTCAATACGAAACTGCCGCAAATACGTATCACTCTATTATTGCTGATTTTGTTTGGCCAGTGGGGTATGGATCATTGAGTTTTGGAACTGTTACAAAAACAATGTGCAGTATTTATACAGGTAAACTTTGCGAAGGTTTTGGTGGAATAGAGAATAAAATTCTTATTAATGCGCGTGAACAGGGTACTCCAGCATATTATGAGAAAAGTGTTGGTGTCGGAGAGGGCTTTTTTGGTCAAGAAGATCAGCAACTTCCTGAATCATTTCCTGAAGAGATTGGTTTATTTTATGATTGGGATCCCTACAAAAGCATCCATACTGCGCAGAATTGTTTGTATATTGATGCGATTATCTATAATATGCGTAAAGAGAGACAAATTAATTGTATGTACACTCGATGCTTAGAAAATAATGCAGAGAATGGATTGCCAATAGATGTTTGTGATCTTCAATATAAAGAGCGACAATGTCTTTATGTTGATGGTGCTGCCTGGATGGCAGCAGGGAGTGCGGACTTTATTCACTTTCTGCAATTGACTCTTAACACTGCTTTATCAAACGCAGGTGTTATAATCTTAGGTACAGCGTATTGGTTTATTCCCCCATGTTCTTTTTGGGAAGTATTTTTGAAGACAAAAGCAGGGATTGCTGAAATAGATGCCATGCATATGATTCCATTTATTGGTCCTATTGCTGCTGAAGTGGTTCCAGGCCAAGGTATGGTAGCAGGAACCGCTTGTCACGGCTCCTATAACATCCTTGCACTCGTGGAAACAAACTGGTTTTATGGTGTTTCGGATTGGGACTTCGAAGCAAACCTCGAAGGAACTGATTATTGCGCGGGATACTAAAATGCACAAGACAAACTAACTGTCTAGTGGCTTTATTCTCAGAAAACACAAAGCACTTCCTTCACTCGACATTCCGGCGTGAGATATATAAGGGAGAACTGCTTCTTGTTTTGTATGGAAACAAAATCTCTCATAACTTTTCAAGATAAAAATATCAGAAGAACATGGCATAACGACCTGTGGTGGTTTGTCATAGAAGATGTTGTTTTAGTGTTAACGGATTCTAAAGACCCCAAACAGTATATACAAAGAATGAAACAGAGAGATGAACCTCTTTCGCAAGGGTGGGTACAAATTGTACGTACCCTTCCTGTGGAAACTTTTGGGGGGATACAGCAGATGAATTGTGCAAACACAGAAGGTATTTTTCGTATTATTCAATCAATCCCTTCTCCAAAAGCTGAACCATTCAAACAATGGCTTGCTCAGGTGGGGTATGAGCGAGTTCAAGAAATAGAAAATCCTGAATTGGCTCAAGAAAGAATGAAACTTCTTTATGAACAAAAAGGATATTCAAAAGATTGGATTGACAAACGATTACGCGGAATTGCGATTCGACAGGAATTAACCGATGAATGGAAACAGCGTGGTATTGATGAAAACAAAGAATTTGCAATCTTGACTAATGAAATTGCAAAAGCGACTTTCGGAAAGACAGTGTCAGAACATAAAGAACTCAAAAGACTTCAAAAGGAAAACCTTCGAGATCACATGACTGATTTGGAACTTATCTTCTCTATGCTTGGAGAAAAATCAACAACAGAAATAGCAAAAGTGGACAATACGCAAGGTCTTGAGGAGAACAAGGACGCAGCAAGAAGAGGAGGAACTATTGCAGGAGGCGCAAGAGTACAACTTGAAAAGGAATTAAAAAGAAAAGTCGTGACTTCAAATAATTATCTTACTGAACCAGAACGTGTTAAAAGAAAACACTTGACACAATAACCATTTAAACTCCTCTTTCTTCACTTTTTTCATGAACAAAGCATTCGCGCAACAAATTCTTCAGGATATTCAAACTGTTTCTTTACGGAGAATGCAAAGCACTGATATTCACCTGCTTCCTTTTTCTCCAGCATATACGCCTGTTTCTTTCTGTGAAGAATATTTCCAACCATTGTCTTCCTCGTCTTTAATTTCTTCACCTTCTTTTCCTTCATCTTCTGATAAAGTCATGTATTTTGTCGATGGCGGCAATGCGGAGATTCTTCAAACTCCAGATTATTGTTTACAGTTTCTTCGGTTTGCCTGCGTTGGGTTTCAGAATGGAAAACGGGTGTTTCAGAAAAAAAGAGAAGGATATGTGCTTGCCGCGTCTTTGCACCAAGAAAATGAGATCGTTGTGACGTTGAAGGGTTATGGCGATCTTGCAGATGTTTCTTTTCCATCATTCTCGCTTGATGATCCTTTGCTCGGAGATCTTTCTTTGCGGACAAAATTGAACAGAGCAATAGAAGTGTTTCGCGCATTACATGAAATTCAGTTTGCTTCTGAATTATCTTCATCTATTTTTTCTTCTGATTCGCTTCTTGTTTTTGATCGCGCGTTGCTTCCAGAAAATTCGCATGAGCAACGCGCTTTTGCGTCTCTCTATGAAGCTGCTTCTGAAAAAAGTATTATTGTTTCTGGGCTGAACAAAACAACCGCGCTTCTTTGCAATACTGGAGAAAGCGTTGTTTCTCATCTCGCTTCTTTTGATAAAAGGGGTTCGTGGCTCTATTCTCCTGTTTTTTCTACGCATGATCTCAAGCACAACGCGGTGTTGAGTTTTGTGCGATTGCACGCTCGTTCGCAGCATATTTTTCGGTTGGAAGTTTGTGCATCTTTTGCGGATAAACTGTTTGATGTTGCTTCACTGCTCGCGTCGCAGAGTATAGATGGTGTGTTCTTGGGATATCCGTATGGACTTCTTGTCGCGGATCAACTTGCTCGGGTTTCGAATCGTGAGAAAGAAGCGTTGCAGACATTATTCTTCGCGCATACTGGCGAAGAACGATTTTCTGTCGCCGCGTTAAATGCGCACGGGATTTTGGATGGTAAAATTTGATCGCTGTCATTCGTTCACTTTCTCTTAACTTTCATTTTTTTAAAATAATAAAGATTTGAGGATTCTCAAGGACTGTGAGGCGATTGTTTGCTCATGGGCTAAAATACACGCACCAGCAAAAGCAAAATGTCAGGGGGACCCACGCAACGTGAAGCATTGTATGAGGTATTATTTAATTTTTAAATACATTAAGAGATATTCTGTTCCTGACAAATCCCCTCCCTCGACACAATCTTTATAAACCAACAGCTATTTTATCTCTAACGCTGAGGTGTCTCAGAGAGATAGAGGCTATGAAGGCTTCGAAACTTCGGGGAGATTGAGAATATGGTTGGAATTAAAGTAGTTATCGCGGATCCTAAGAAAGGAAAATGCGTTCAGAAAGAATTAAGCGAAGAAAACAGTCACGCGCTCTTCGGCAAAAAATTAGGCGACACTGTTCGCGGCGAACTTCTTGACCTTACGGGGTATGAATTCAAAATTACTGGTGGCTCAGATTACTGCGGCTTTCCTATGCGGCCAGACGTTCCAGGCCTCGCACGAAAAAAGATTCTCGCAGTAGAAGGAATTGGTCTTAAACCATTAAAATACAAAATTAGAAAGACAAAGCCATTCCAGTTCCATCCAGGATCACGCCAGCGAAAATCTGTTTGCGGAAACACTATCCATGACAAGATTGCGCAACTGAACTTTGTTGTGGTCAAACATGGAAGCGCTCCTTTGTTTGAAGAAAAAGCTGCAGAAGCTCCTGCGCAATAATTTTTATACCTTTATTTTTATTTATTGTTTATATCATGAGGAAAATGCATGTCAACTGAAAAAAAAGAGCATAAAGAACCAAAACATCCTAAGGTCAAAAAAGAAAAAGCGCCTAAGGAAGCAAAAGACTCTAAAGAACATCCTAAAGAACATAAAAAAGACAAAGCAGAAAAAATTCATAAAAAATCTTCTGAACACGCTCTTCAACCTGTCATTAACATCGGTCTTTTTGGTCACGTCGATCACGGAAAAACAACACTGACAGAAGCGCTCAGCGGGAAATGGACAGACACCCATTCCGAAGAAATGAAACGCGGGATCACTATTCGTTTAGGATACGCAAACGCGACTATTTATCAGACAGAAGATGGAACATACACGACTGATCCAAATGCAGGCGGCGAATTTGTTCGCATCATCAGTTTTGTCGACGCACCTGGACACGAAAGTCTCATGGCAACAATGCTTGCTGGCGCGACAATTATCGATGGCGCGCTTCTCTTAATCGCGGCAAACGAACAATGTCCACAGCCGCAAACACGAGAACATCTTCAGGCACTTGAAATTCTTGGCATCAAAAAAATTATTATTGTTCAAAACAAAATTGATCTTGTTGACAAAGAACGGTTACTCAAAAATTATCAGCAGCTTCGTGATTTCCTTAAAGGAACCGCGTATGAAAACGCTCCTGTGATTCCTCTTTCCGCGATGCATAAAGTAAACATTGACGCGCTTCTCGGCGCGTTTGAAGAATTCTTTCCAACCCCTTCTCGTGATGAAACTCTTGATCCTCGCATGTTTATCGCGCGAAGCTTTGATATCAACAAACCTGGTTCTCCTATTGAAAAAATGCGCGGTGGCGTTTTAGGTGGTTCATTGATTCAGGGTTCTTTCAAAGTAGGTGATGAAATTGAAATCCGTCCTGGCTACTTTGTTGAAGAACGAAACCAGAAAGTCCACAAGCCTTTGTTCACTAAAATTCTTGGTCTTATGACAGGAAATACTCCTTTACAGATCGCAAAACCTGGTGGTTCTATCGCTGTTCTTACTGATCTTGATCCTTCTATTGTTAAATCTGACGTTCTTACCGGGGATGTAGTTGGTCTTCCAGGTAAATTGCCTTCTGTTTTGTATGACCTTGATCTTGAAGTTCATCTTCTTGAGCGTGTTGTTGGAAGTAAGGAAGAACTTGTTGTTGAGCAAATTAAACTTCAAGAGCCACTGATGTTGAATGTCAACTCCGCGGTTACTGTCGGGGTTGTTTACAAACTCGCGAAGAACAGTGTTTTATGCAAACTTAAAGTTCCTGTCTGTTGCGATATTGGTTCTCGCGTTACTATTTCTCGACGAATTGGCAATAGATTCCGATTGATTGGGTATGGTATTATTAAGAATGTGAAAAAATAAAAACTATTTCTGTAAAAAAAGAAAAATAAAAAATAAAAAAATTATTTTTCATTGCATTTGCACTCTTCGGTCATACTCCGCGAACATTCTGTCTATTTCAAGACAAAACTCAGTCACTTCAATTTCTCCTTTATATTTTCCGTCATCATAGCGTTTCGCTTCTTCAACAAATTGCTGCGCGAGATCCAGCTCATTTTTATGGAGGTAATCATTCGCGATGTCTAACAACGAACTGACATAACGACGTCCCCAGTTTCCGCCGACATACATGCTTCTTATCGCGTCTCCTACAGTTTCTTCTATTCTATATGCTTCCATATTCTCACCTTTTCTTTTTTCTCTTCCGCGGTTTTTTTGAAGTGATGCTTATTAATAGGTTTATCGACGGCTTTTCCGAAAATTTTTGGAGAATTTGCCGTATTTTTTCGGATGATTCGAAAGGTTTTCGGTATAATTGCTTTTTTCCGAAAATCTTTCGCTTTTGGCGAATGGTATTCCCTTATATTTAGACTCTTTTTTGTTTATTTGCTTGTTCTTTTTTATTGTGAAATTTGGGTTTACTTCGAACCGAAGGTTCGTAGTATTACGAGCATAGCTCGAAATAATACCCCACAGCTTGCTGTGACCCAATTTCACAATTCCACAGACGCACCGAATTGCGAGTGGGCAATATTAATAATTTCGCTAACGATAGAGTATAATGGCGAAATTATTAATTCCGTGAATTACGTTTTATATCACTTGTTGACGCAATTCACGTTACCCCGCAGCTTGCTGCGATTGGGATGCCCTGCGAGCGGTGCGTCTGTGTTATTTAAATTGTAAAGAAGACGCTCGACTAACGCTCGCGTCTTAATGCACAGACTCTCGCATTAAGCGCTCGAGTCTGTGCATTTGTAGTTTTATTGCAAAACCAACAATATGGCCAGACGAAGCGAACGAGGTTACCCTACGAAGTGGGGTGTTCTCGTTTGCGGAGTAGGGCTTGGAGCAAAGCGACAAGACCGTCTGTGCCAATGTTGTTGTTGGCTTTGCATTCTTTAAGAAAAATAAATTTCTAAACATTTTCCATAAATTTAATATACTTCTTTTCTTGAAATAATCTTATGATCAAAGCAATTATTTTCGATCTTGATGGAACAGTGACCAACAGCGAATTATTGCATCGTCAAGCGTTCAACATTCTGCTTAAAAAATATGGATTGTCCATTACAAACAAACAATGGCAAAACATTTTTGTTGGCGCGGGATCTCGGTTTATCGCGCAGTGGTACATTCGGAAATACAAACTTCCTGAAGATCTTGATGATTTTGTCGATAAACGTCGGCGAAAGTATCAGGAATTACTCAAGAAACATCCTTTGAAACCTATCTCTGGATTTATGAAATTTTACAACGCACTCAAGAGACAGGGTTTTAAGGTTGCAATCGCAAGCAGTGGTCATCGCTCGAATGTGCTTGCTTCTCTTCGCGCGATAGGATTATCTCGAATTCCTGTTGTGGGAATTGAACAAGTGCATTTCCGCAAACCAAATCCAGAGATCTTTCTCAAGACAGCGAAAATGTTAGGAGCGAAACCTTCTCAATGTGTGGTGTTTGAAGACTCTCTGCCAGGCATTACTGCCGCAAAACGCGCGAAGATGAAGATTGTCGCGCTCTTGACGACCACGCCGAAAGCTAGACTGAAGAAATTGAAGCCTGATCTTTTAATTCGCAATTATAATCTTATTTCAGTTTCTACAATTAGTCGCTTGTAAACACTCATTTGGTTTTCTTGTTCTTCTTTCTCTTTATTAAATAAAAAAAATTAGGGATTCTCAAGGACTGTAGGGCGATTCTTTGAAGGAGGCATTGCGATTTTCCTGTTTTTTTTGTCTTGTCGCTTTGTTGCTAAGCACTTTGCAATAGTTTTATATATTATTACTCTCAGAAAATAAATCATTATGGGACAAGAGAAGCAACAAAGCACTCAAAATGCGCAAGACATTCACGAACATCACTCTCATGCATTCTTCTTTCTCTTCTGCCTTATTGCGATTGTTGGTGTCGCGGCTGTTCTTCTTGGCACAAATAGCGACAACGTTCTTACTGGCGCGGTTTCTACTACCTCTACCTATTCTTCTTGTAAGGATTATGGGAATTACATTATTCTCAGCAACGAAGACGGAGCAAAGCGTGTCAAGAAAGACATTTGCACAGGCATGCAGAATAAGTTTCTTCGAAAAGCGGCATGTGTTTTGAAAAATGATCCTCCAGATTATGATTATGGTGAATATACTTTTACCTACACAAAGATCGCGCTTTGCGACAGCGGCGCAAGCTGCACTCGTGATGAAAATAAGGCAGCGTATTGTCCAGGGGATAAATCTGTTGAGCCAACTGTGGCGTAGGTTTCTCTTCAGTCATTTTCTTGCATAAATTTTATATATAGTTCTTCTTATTTTCAACAAAAGAAACATAATCTATAAAGGTGGTTATCCATGGAACAAAATACACAAACTGTTGAACAACGATTACGACGAGAGCTTACTATTGGCGATGTTTTAGAACAATATCCTGACGCGGCGCCGCTGCTTACAGAAAAAGGAATTCACTGTGTTGGTTGTCATGTTTCTCCTTTTGAAACACTCGAAGAAGGCTTCCGAAGCCATGGTATGGCTGAAGAAGAAATTGACACTATTCTTGCAGACATCAATGAGAAATTAGATCATACTATGAAAAACAAGCCTGCTCGCGCTCCTACTGTTTGTTCAGGAGATGCTTCTCTTGAAGTGAGCTGCGGTGCGGTCGCGAAGGTTTTGGAATTGCTCAAAAAAGAAAACAAAGACACGACAAAAACAGCGTTGCGTATTGCAGTCATGCCTGGCGGTTGTTCGGGAATGACCTACGACTTTTCTTTTGATTCTGATGGCAAACAAGCTGATGACAAAGTTATTGAAAAAGATGGTTTGACTGTTCTAGTTGATAAAAAGAGCTTAGGCATCTTAGATGGCTCTCGCGTTGATTATGTTGAAACACTGCATGGCGCAGGATTTGTTGTTAAGAATCCACAAGCAAAAGGCGGTTGTGGATGCGGAAAGAGTTTTAATTAACTTATCACATCATAACCTTTTTAATCTCATTTTTCTTTCTTTCTTTTTATGTATATTTTTGATAAAGTTGTCGCAACAATTGTTCCTACAGGAATTGTAAATACTCCTGTTCGTTATGAATTTGATTTTTATCTTAGTTCGCACACCATGTCATTTTCTGACGCAAAAAAAGTCGCTGATCCGGCGTTCTTAGAAGACCGTGTCGCGCAACTCAGGAATTCTTATCGAGAGCAAAACGCAGGAGAACAAATTGAGCTGACGTCCGCGACGTCCAAAATTCGCGGCTATCAAGGCGGGCTTTGCCATATTGCGCTGCTTGGAATAGATTATACACCGCATCTTGTTCTTCTTCGCCGCGGCGCTGATGCTCCCACCTCTCCTCTGATGCTTGATATCGCCGCGGGACGAATGGAATTCTCTGATGAATCCTGGCAGGAAACCATTCTTCGTGAGGGCTTAACAGAAATTGGCTATTACACCAGCGAGGAAAAACTGTGTCATTGTTGCGATCACATTGGCAGTCGTATGTTTCATCGCCTGGATAAGTTCATGAAGGACGCTTACGAACGAACAGCTCTTTTTCCAGACGTTCCTTATCACAATCGCGAAGGAGCACGTGTTGCAGGATTACAGAAATTACTTCAATTCTGAGCGAAATACTTATATTCCCCTCCTTTTTCTCGCTTCTGATGGCATTACAGAAATACATGACGACAGTAAGTAAGATAGAACAACTTAATGATCATGTTAAATTATTCCGCTTGAGCTTCCCTCAAGGAAAACCGTTTTCTTTTATCGCAGGACAATTCATTATTATTTCCATTACAGATAAAGAAGGGAAATTAAACAGACGCTCGTATTCTATCGCGTCGTCTCCTTCTCACGCGGATTACGTGGAGTTATGCATTAAAATTCTTCCAGATGGACGAGTCAGCAGCATTCTTGATACGCTTATTGTTGGTTCGCAACTGGAGATTGATGGACCATACGGCAAATTTATTGTTGAGCAAGAACAGAAAAAAGAGCTTATGTTCGTCGGCACTGGTGTTGGTGTCGCTCCTTTGCGCGGGATGATTCAGCATGTTTTTGAGAGTGGTTATACTGCTCCTGTCTGGTTATTCTTTGGCTTTCGGCACGACACTGATTTTCTCTTTAAAGATGAATTTTCTTCATTAGAAGAGCAATACAACAACTTCCATTTTGTTCCTGTGATGAGCCAGCCAGGAGATCATTCTGATCCTGATGTTGATGTCGGACATGTCACAGACGCGCTTCCGATGTATGTCAAAGATGGCGAGAATAAGGCTGCTTTTATTTGTGGTTCTTTGCCTATGGTGAAAGACGTTGTTTCTGTTTTAGAAAAATGCGGTATCGCGAAAGAACAAATTAAGACAGACGCATGGGGTTAATTTTAATATTGCCGTGCATATTCTTCTCGGACAACGACAACTAAAGCACTGTACACTTCTGGCGTAATGCGTCCTGTAATTCCTGTGAGCACATCTCTGTACTCTTCTCCTCTATACGTTCTCTCTATCGCAGACTGTACGACACGAAGTCTCGTCCCATATTTACTTTTTGTTCTTCTTACTACGTCTTCTAATAATTCTTCTCTACTCTCTTCTAATCTGTCAAAATACGCGGCGAGACAGTCCACTACAACGTCACGAAACGCGGCTCTCACAAATTGATGAACAATTGGATTTGCCATAATTTCGCGCGCACTTTGTGGTACATGTTCAACAGTAAGTGTGTGACTGATAATCTCTCCAGCACAAGCTTTTAAGCGCTGTGTAATCTCTGCGTGTGTAGCATGTTCATGTCTTCTCGTGTGTAGATAATTCATGTCCATTGATTTCTCTTCTCCTTTTAAAACATTACGACTCATTCATGCATAATCTTTTTATATGTGTTCTTTGTTTCACACCTTATTCAGTAGACTGTTTTTTTAATGGTTTATGGAGGGATGACCATGACGGTAAAAGTAGGAGAAAAAGTACAAGATATGCAGCTTGAAGCATATCAGAATGGTGAGATGACAAAGGTAACACTCAGCGATTATAAAGGAAAATGGGTTGTCTTGTTTTTTTATCCGTTGGATTTCACGTTCGTTTGCCCAACAGAAATCACTGGCTTTGCAAACGCGGAAGCTGACTTTACAAAGTATAACGCAGTTGTTCTCGGGGCGAGTACAGATTCCGCGCATGCACACAAAGCGTGGTTTCAACGAGATATGCCAGATGTCAAATTTCCCATTCTCGCGGACACCGCGCACAAACTCAGCAGAGAATTTGGTGTGTTGATTGAAGACGCGGGCATTGCTTTACGTGGAACATTTATTATTGATCCAGAAGGCGTTCTTCGCTATCAGGTTGTTTCCGCGCTGAACATTGGCAGAAGCGTCAAAGAAACTGTTCGCGTGCTTGCGGCGTTGCAGACTGGTGGGTTGTGCCAAGTGGATTGGCAGCCAGGACAGGAAACGTTGAAGGTAAAATAAGGTTATTTACAATATTGAGTAAAACATTGAGGTGAAACTATGGTAGAAATGTTATTTACGCCAAGCGGGCAACATAAAGTCAAGAAATATCCTCTTGAAGGAACATTGAAAGGAATCAGCGATCGACAGATTCAGGAACATCGCGATGTGTTGTATACGGGGTATGTCAACAAATTAAACGAAATTGAAACAAAACAAAAAGCTGTCGCGAAAGCAGGAAACGGAACACATTCAGATTTTCGTGAACTAAAATTAGAAGAAGCCTTTGCGGTGAATGGCGTTTTTTTGCACGAAGCATATTTTGAAAATCTCGATGGCAAACACACTCCCTGTTCTGGAGCAATTCTGAAATTACTTGAACGCGACTTTGGCAGCTATGACGCATGGAAAGAAGATTTCACCGCAGCAGCGACAAGCTCTCGTGGCTGGGTTGTTCTTGCGATCAATGTCCTTGATGGTCGAGTGCACAATTATCTTTGTGACCGACATGATCTTGGCGGCGTCTGGTGGTGTTTACCATTGCTCGTTCTTGATGTCTACGAACACGCGTACATGATTGATTATGGGGTTAAACGTGCGGACTACATCAAAGCGTTCTTTGAGAATATTGGCTGGAATGCGGTGAATGCTCGCATTGAACAGATTAAGAAAATTCCTGATGTATTGAAACATTAGGTTTTTTGTTCTTTTATTTTATTTCTCTTCACGCACCAGCAAAGTCCCCCTACACAATTTATCCTTTTATTAAAATATGAAATAGAAAATAACTAAAAAATACATAGGGATTCTCAGGGACCATCAGGCGATTCTAAAATTATCTTTACGAGCCTTTGTCTAAATAAAAGAGCGAATATTTTTATAGCGTACGATGTTTCTTTCTTTCATGAAAATCGATGGTCATGAACTTGTTGGTGTTGCTGCGATTAAAGGTCTCAAGTATGTTAACGAAATCCGCGAAGATAGTTACAAAAAAGCTGTCTTGCATTCCTACAACGCTGCGATTCATCTGTATTTAGATGGCTATTACCCTGCTGCTGTCCAAAACGCGCACTGGTGCGCGGACATGGCTGTGAAATTGTATTTATGGAAAAAACATTTAGTGAATTATACTGATTATCACAATCTGCCTATGGTTCGCATTCTGAATTGGATGCCCAAACAAGAAGAGATGAAGCAAATGATTGGTAATCTTCGTGAACTTCATAGTCTTTATGAGCAGTTTGGAGATTACATGGAGATGGTTGAAGAATATCCTGATCATTTGTTTGGCACTGCAAAAACAGATTTATTTGTTGAGAAAATAGAAAATATTCCTGCAATCAAAGAAGGCGCGAAAAAAGCGATCATTCTGCTTGACACGAGTTTGCCGCAGTTGCTGGATTTTGATAAATAATTATTTAAACTCTTTTTCTTTCTTGTTATTTCATGACGTACCAACGCATCTTCTGGCTTGACGACAGCCCTAACTTTTTTGATAGAATGGAGAATGTTGCTCTAGAAGCAGCACTTCCTCTTGATCTTTCTGGCCTTCTTCGCCGAACAACATTTACTTTTGATCTGGAAATGGCTGTTGACGTAGTTTCACGTGAACAATTTGATCTGTACATTCTTGACGCTGATTTCCCAAATAGGATGCCTGATGAGCGGCGAGCGAGTTTAGACGCGTATCTCGTGAAAGTTTGTGCTGGCGTTGTTGATCATTGGAAAGAATATCCATCTGATGGAGATCATCAAGGAAATGTGAATAATAATGGATTTATTTTTTATGAACAGCAGCGTTCTCATTTTGCACCAGAAGCAAAAGTGCTTGTGCATTCCATGTCTGACGCTGCGCCAGTACTTGCCTATCTTTTGGATCTTCCAATGTATAGCAAGAATACTAATCTTGAGGGTGTTCGTCAAGAACTGCTTGGTGGCTTTGATAGATGTGAATATCCTCGTTGGCTCCGTGATCGATTTGTTCAAAAAGTCGGCGGTGATATTGCTCAATGGTATGTTAATGATTGTCCTGCTCCTGATCTTCAAAATTATGAACTCGGAGCCAGAAAAGAATTGATTGAACGGTATTTGCTGTAAAGCATTAAACATTTAAACAAAAACACTTCTTGCTTTTTCAGAGGTGGGCTTATGCAAGAATCAACAGCGTTTATCCAGCAACTCCAGACAGAAATTGACAAAAAACATCTTCTCAAACATCCTTTTTATCAGGCGTGGGAAAATGGAACACTCCCTGTTACTGTGATGCAAAAATACGCGCAACAATACTATCATCTTGAACGAAATTTTCCTATTTTTTTAAGTCTCATGCACTCTGGCTGTGAAATCTTTGAAGTACGGCAGGCGATAACGGACAATTTGTATGACGAAGAACATGGAGAAAAAAATCACACTGAACTCTGGATGCGTTTTGGCGAAGCAATCGGCGCAAAACGTGGAGAGATCAAAGCGTCAAACCCCCTTCCTGAAACACAGCACGCGGTTGACACTTTCAAAAAAATGTCTGCTTCTTCTTTCTTGGAAGGAAGCGGCTGCCTTGCCGCCTACGAATCACAAATTCCCGCTGTCGCGGAAAAGAAACTGCATGGTCTTGAAAAAAATTATGGGATTCATGATACACGAGGGACTGAGTTTTTTCAACTTCACGGCGTTCTCGATGTCAAGCACGCGAATGTCTGGTGGGACATCATTTCAGAACACGCGAACACGCCTGAACGGCAGCTCGCGGTGATGGAAGCAGTCAAAAATGGGAGAGATTCTCTTTGGGGCTTTCTCGATGGCGTTTGCAGAGCATATGGCACTGAAGACATGAAGAAGATGTGCTGATATTTTCTTGTTGCTTTTTTTATCTTTCTGTTTTTTAATTTCTTCTCTTATTTCTTCTTTTTGTCTTTATACCACGCTTTCATAGAAATTAAGCTTAATACAAACATCAATGTGATCGCGTTTGCGCTGATGATGACCATATTGTTGATCGCAAGTCCGTAGATAAGCCACATCAAGACACCAAACCCGAGAACAGCGAGATAGCCGTACGAGAAATCATCGAGACATTTTGTTTTTACTGTCTTGACGAGTTGCGGAATAAAACAGAATGTTGTGCACGCCGCGCCAATGTAGCCAATTATTTCCCAGTTCATACTTGTTTGAGTATTTTGTTTGTTAATAAAAGTTTAGTTTCTTGGAGTTCTTCATCTTGATGTTATAACTATAAATATTTGTTGTAGTAAAAGCAAACACTAACTACTAAAAGAGACGCTCGACAAATGCTCGCGTCTCGACGCACAAGACCTCACAGGAATGTTCGGTCTTGTGCGTTCTTACGTCCAAAGCAAAAACAACATGGCCAGACGGAGCGAACGAGGTTCACTTACGAAGTGAGTGGTTCTCGTTTGCGGAGTAGGGCTTGGAACGAAGTGACAAGACCGTCTGTGCCATTGTTGTTGTTTTTGCTTATTGTATTAACTAAATTATTTCTTTCATTTCTTCCACAACTATTAAAAACCTGCATTGATTATTCCCTTCTCATGAGCGGCTCAACTGTTACTCCAGACAAACTCGCGAAATACTTTGACGTGACAGGAAGAGCGCTCAAAAAAGTCAAAATAGGAAAACAAAAAGATATTGATTGGCAAGCGTCCGCTGAAGATTTTCTTGATATGGCACAGAGATATTATTCTGATGCCCAGCATTTTGCAGATAAAGGAGATATCGTGACCGCATTCGCCGCGCTGAATTATGCGCACGGGTGGTTAGACGCTGGCGCGCGCTTAGGGTTGTTTGACGTTGGTAAAGATAATGTGTTATTTACAGTAGATGGAGAATAAGAATCTTCTTTTCGTTTACGGTACTTTATACTTAATATGTTTCCTGCAACCACGTTACTATTGTCGCAGCTAGTCCATCTTGGCTCTGGAGCATTTCTGTTCCGTGACCGCCAGTTGGATACATCTTGAGATTACTATATGGATTTTCCATTGCGTTATAAATTCGCGTTGCCGCGACTGCCGCTTCTTTATCGTCCATCGCCGCGACAATCAAAACAGGTCTGTCGTAATATGGCGCGATCGCCGTCACATTAATCCCATGATACGCTTCTCCTGCTGATAAAAGCACTAAAGAGTCAATTCGTGTATCTTGCACTGCTTGCTTCAATCCTGCGTTTGCTCCGATACTCGCGCCAACAACTGCGATTCTTTTGTATCCTTTGCTTTCTAAGAAATCAACGCCCGCTTCAACATCAAGGATAAGGTTTTGCCAGTTTTCCTCTGTAAATGTAGTGTAATCAAGATCACTATTTCCATGGCCGCGGAAATCTATCGCAAGCACACTAAAACCATTTTGTTGGAGATATACACTTAAATTATTATAATCCCTTTTATCTTTTCCGAGCATATGCAGAAGGAGTACTGCTTTTGTTGTCTGATTTGTTTCTTTGTAGACTGCGGTAATATTCACTTCATCCGCGGTTGTTATGATAAATTCGTTTGGATCTTTTTGCTGCTCTTGTTCTCCACAACTGCTTAAAAGGATTAATATGACCCAGACTGAAACTATCCATGTTTTCATTTTTGAGATGATCCTTCTCCTTCTTTTATAGTTTGTGAAAGAAAACTTATTTTAGTGTAAAATTTCGAAAGGATTAAATATATCTTTAATTCAAAAAATATCCACTCTTATGAAAAATACTTATTTCCAGAAGAAGATTATATTTGCTTTTCTAGTTCTTTTGCTTACTCTTCTCTTACTGCTCTCTGCATGTAAAGATGAAACGACGCAAGCACAGCAACCTGCTCCTGCACGCTCGCTTTGCGGTGATGGCGCATGTCAGTCTGGTGAAATTCAGTCCTGCCCTGGAGATTGTGACTTTATAATTGATGAAGAAGTTGAAGAGGATACTGAAGAAGGGGAAGAAGTTGAAGAAGAAACGACAGAAACCACAACAACAGCAACAAGCACTGTTTCAGACGATAGCGATGAAGAAGATGATACAGAAGCAGACGAAGATGATGTTGAATCTCTCTCTGAAGATTTATCAAGTGCGCAAGATGATCTTGACGCGTTGATTGAAGAAATAGAAGACTTATATGATTCACTTGATACAGCAGGCGGAGACTCAGATATAGAAGATGACATTGATGATCTTCTTGAGCAGGTGGAAAGTGATTATGAAGATTATGATGATTCCATTGACGCTCTTCGTACTGATGTTTCAGATATTGATACAGAAGCGGACTATGATGCTGTTGAAGATGATGTTGCCGCTCTCCTTGACGATATTGAATCCTATATTGATGATATTGATGGAGATATTGAAGATATCGAAGATGATATTGACGCGCTTACTCCAATTGAAGAAACAGAAGAGGAAGACACTACAGATACTGATGGCGACGGCGTGTACGACACTGCGGATCTCTGTTCTGGAATTGACGACACCATAGACGCTGACGCGGATGGCGTTCCTGATTGTATTGATGATTCAGACAGTGATGGGCTCACTGATTTCGAAGAAATATATGATTATCTCTCTGATCCAAATGACAGCGATTCTGATGATGATGGTCTTTCTGATTATGATGAAGTAGTCACATATGAAACTGATCCAAACGATGATGACTCTGATGATGATGGTCTTTCTGATTATGAAGAAGTGGAAACTTACGGAACAGATCCAAATGACGGTGATAGTGACGACGATGGACTTATTGATTATCAGGAAATCATGGGGATGAATCCTTCAGGAATTGTCACTGATCCCACTGACGCGGATACCGATGATGATGGGCTTACTGATATGGAAGAACTTAATGGCATCTTTAGTCCTCTTGGAACAGATCCAATAAATCCAGATAGCGATGGTGATGGTCTTTCGGATTACGAAGAGGTTATGGGATTAGAATCATCGTATGGAGACGTATATACTTCTGATCCAAATGACAGCGATTCTGATGACGATGGATTAGATGATGCGTATGAGCATGAAAATGATACTGATCCCATGGATGAAGACACTGACGACGATGGTCTCAACGACGCCGAGGAAATTGCTGAAGGCACTGATCCTAATGACGTGGACACGGATGACGATGGACTCACTGATTATCAGGAAATCATAGGGATGAATCCTTTCGGAATAATAACTGATCCCACTGACGCGGACACTGACGACGACGGACTTACTGATTTAGAAGAACTCAATGGCATCTTTACCCCTCCTATCGGAACAGATCCAACAAATCCAGATAGCGATGGAGATGGATTTTCTGACGGTGATGAAGTCAGCAATGGTACAGATCCAAATGATCCAACCAGCTGGTGATGACAGACAGTAAATGGCACATATTCATAACATTTTAAATGAGAATCACTTTCCTTTTTACTAAAAAATAATGAGGTGGCTTATATGGCAACATTAGATGCACAGAAAACAGCTGTTTATTTTATATGGATCGTTGGAATAGTCGCTGCACTTGGCGCTTTCCTTGTTTTTTTGAATTATCTTGGAACCGGAAATTCACGGGATGTTGCTGGTCAGGCACTTGAAGTCGAGACTCCTTCTTCATCCAAATGGACTTCTTGTTTAGATCAAGGAAATAAAATCAAGCTTGCAAATGATGGTGATAGTTTTGTTAAAGCAGATACTTGTGTTGCAGGATCTATCACTCGTGTTAGTTGCGCTGAAGATCAATACGGTTATTTTACCTATGAATACGCTGCTGCGCAATCTTGCCCAACTGGAAAGAGTTGTGTTGAAGATGCTGGGATCGCTTCCTGTCAGTAATTTTTTTTGAATTTTCTTTTTTCATTCTTCTTGTTTTTCACTTCTACTTGAATTGAAGTCTTCGATGAATATTTATAGAGGTTTTGCTTTCATTTTGTTATGAGAAAAGTATTGTTTGTTTTGGCATTGTTGTTTGCTTTTTGTGTTAGTTCTTTCTCTGCGTTTGCATGCAGTTGTATTATGCCTGGCACTGTTACGGAAGAAGTTGAAAGAGCTGATGTTGTTTTTGTTGGGACTGTGATTGCTGTTGATCATTCTGAATATAGAGCATATATCTTCCCCGATCTTGAGTTTAGTTTTACTGTCCAAGAATATTGGAAAGGTGTTCTTTCTGAACCGCTTATTATTCATACAGGCCAAGGTGGCGGAGATTGTGGTTTTTCTTTTGAAGAAGGAAAATCGTATCTTGTGTATGCGTATGCTGATGAAAGTGGAGATTTGCACACAAATATCTGCTCCAGAACCGCATTGCTTTCTGATGCAGAGGGAGATCTCGTGAGATTGGGAAATGGGTTTGCTCCAATTGAAACAATCGTTGGATACAACTATTCTGAAGAAAATATCTTTAACATTCTTGTCTTTGTTTTGATTCTTTTGTTGATTTCTTTCGTTATTTTCTCTTCTTACAAAAAAAATAAAAAATAGATTAGGGATTCAAAAGGACAGCAAGGCGATTCTAAACATACTCTCGAACGCAAGTTATATAAACATACTTTTTCTAAGAATGCTCATGGTAGGAACAAAAAGAAAAACAGTTATTCCTAAAGCAGCTGTTGCTCGCATCATCATGGACGCAGGAGCGAAACGAGTCAGCGCAGACGGTGTCGACGCGCTCACTGCCGCGCTCGAAAAAATTGCGCACGACATCGCGCATCAGGCAGCGCGCATCGCTGCGCATTCTGGTAGAAAGACTGTGCAAGAAGGAGATATTGCTCTTGCGGTAAAAAAATAGAAGAGGATAAAATGACTTTCATGCTTCGTTTTATGGAATTGCCTTCCTATCTTCGCGTCGCGTACATTTTTGCGGTTCTTTTTATTATCGGTCATTTTCTCGCGATCGCTTCACTTCTTTATTGGCAAATCTATGAGCCAGACAACTTGACCTTCAAAGCATGGTTCAAAGCGCCATTGCATCTTGATTTTTTTGACAGCGTGAAAACAGCAGTTGGCGTTGGTTTTGTGTTCCTTGTCCTTCAGCTTGTTGGACTTTATATGTTCACTTCGTGGATATTTCAGCAAGGGAGAAAATGTTATTACCTGCTGTTCGGGCTTGTACTTATCGGGATTTGGACGTATTTTCTAATTCCAGCGCTGATTATTCTTGGATTACTGTTGCCGGAAGTTTCGTTGCAGCATTTTGGGCTTTTGAGTTTTGAAGATTTGTTTTGATAACATTTTATCTTTTCTTAGAACAATCATCTTAAAACAAACATCGATAGGTTTTCCGATTATCTTTCGCTTTTGGCGTATCTATTACGGCATTTTTTCATGACGACAAAACATTTATAAATAACTCCCTGTTTTCAGAGAATATTCTGGATGAAACCAGAAGACCAATGACTGATGAAGGCATGTGATAGAAATGTTATATGCTGGAGCGAGGAAAGAAGCAATTCTTTTATCTTTCAAGTCAATAAAAAACATTATATTCGGAGGAATAGACTATGGTAGACGCAGATCAAATCTATGAAGCAGTAGAAGTAGCACGAAACACAGGGAAAATCAAAAAAGGATCCAACGAAGTAACGAAAGCAATTGAACGCGGAGTAGCAAAACTTGTTGTTGTCGCGAAAGACGTTCAGCCAGCTGAAGTTATCATGCACTTACCTCTTCTCGCAAAAGAAAAAGGAATTCCATGCGTTGAAGTTCCAAGCAAAGAACAACTTGGCGCAGCAGCAGGATTAACTATTCCAACAGGCGCAATCGCTATTGTTGTCGAAGGAGAAGCAAAAAAACTTCTTGATGCATTAAAAGCTTGAGGATGTGAGTACTAATGGCAGAGCAAGAAAAACCACAACCACAGCCAAAAGCAAAACCTCAGCAACAGAAACCTGAGGAGGCAGAATCCAAAAAAGGAGCAGTTACATTCTCTCAAGCAGTTCCCGCGCGCGTTGAAGAAGTCATCGGCAGAACAGGAACACGAGGGGAAGTCACTCAAGTCCGTTGCAAAGTTCTCGAAGGTTTTGATAAAAACAAAATCCTCCGACGAAACGTTCGCGGTCCAATACAAAAAAGTGATATTCTCATGCTCAGAGAAACAGAAATTGAAGCACGTCCGCTCAACAAAGCAGGACGCGGAAATGCATAAGGTGATTATCTATGGTTAAATGCGCATTCAGCGGCAAAGAAATTCCAAAAGGAACAGGAAAAATGTTCGTTCGCAAGAACGGTCAAGTTCTTTGGTTCCTCAACAGCAAATGTCAAAAAAATTACATTGGCTTGCACAGAAAGCCTGTCAACTACAAGTGGTCAGCGCACTATGTGAAAGGAGAAGCAGGCGTTGCGTTGAAAAAAGCAGCGACAGCAGAAGCACGTGCTGAAAAAGCGCACGCGCCTTCTGAGGAATAAGGTGGAGAGCATGTTTGAACGAACACTCGTCCTTATCAAACCAGATGGTGTTGAACGCGGACTTATCGGAACACTCTTGACTCGTTTTGAAAATGTCGGTCTTAAAATTGTCGGCATGAAAATGGTCTGGATTGACAAAGAATTTTCCAAAAAACATTACGCAGCGCACGTTGAAAAACCATTTTACAAAGGACTTGAAGCATTTATTGTTTCAGGACCTGTTGTCGCTATGGTTCTCGAAGGCATTGACGCTGTTGATGTTGTCCGAAAAATGGTTGGCGCAACAGAACCAAAAGCATCCGCGCCAGGAACAATTCGTGGTGACTTTGCACATCATTCGTATGGATATGCGGACAAGAAAGGTATTGCAATCAAAAACCTTATTCACGCATCAGGATCCAAGGATGACGCAAAAGCAGAAGTTCCTTTATGGTTCAGCGCGAAAGAATTGCACAGCTATCCAACAGTGCATGAAAAACATACACTTTAATTTTTTTATTTTGTTTTTACTTTTATATTCAGAAAATTATATTTAACATACAAATATACAACATATAAACTGGGTGAGGCTTACATGGCAGAAAAAATGGTTGATCGCGTTATGCGATTAATGAAACAACAGGATAAAATCCGAAACATTGCAATTTGCGCGCACATTGATCACGGAAAAACAACATTCTCCGATAACCTTCTTTGCGGCGCAGGAATGATGAGCGAGGAATTAGCAGGTCAAGCACGTATGCTTGACTTCCACGAAGACGAAATCGCTCGTGGTATCACTATCGACTCAGCGAACGTTTCCATGGTTCACGAATATGAAGGACACGAATATCTCGTTAACTTAATCGATACTCCTGGTCACGTTGACTTTGGAGGAGACGTTACTCGCGCGATGCGCGCAGTTGATGGGTGTATTGTTCTTGTTTGCGCAGTTGAAGGAATCATGCCGCAGACAGAAACAGTTCTTCGACAAGCATTGAAAGAACGAGTCAAACCAATTCTTTTCATCAATAAAGTTGACCGACTCATTAAGGAATTACAGTTGACTCCTGAAGCAATGCAACAACGATTTGTTAATTCTATCATGGAAGTCAATAAACTTATTCGGCAAATTGGCGGCGAGGAATATGGAGAGAAATTCCAAGTTAACGTTGTCGATGGCAGTGTTTGTTTTGGAAGCGCATTCCACAATTGGGCTCTCTCTGTTCCCTACATGAAGAAAAAAGGAATTACATTGAAAGATGTTATTGCAGCATACACTGGCTCAGATCCAGATGGTCATAAAGTGCTCAAGAAAAAAGCGCCTATTCATGAATGTATTTTAGACGCGGTTATTACGCACTTGCCAAATCCAGTTGTCGCGCAGCATTACAGAATTCCAAAACTCTGGAAAGGAGAACTTGAAACAGAAGAAGGAATTGCCTTACAAAAATGTGATCCAAATGGTCCACTCTTCTTCGTTATCACGAAAATTGTTGTTGATCCACAAGCAGGAGAAATTTCCGCTGGTCGTCTTTTTGGTGGAACGATTCAGAAAGGAATGGAAGTTTACTTGAACAGAGGAAAACAAAATCTTCGTGTTCAGCAGGTTTTCATTTACAACGGCGCGAAGCGAGAAATTGTTGATTTCGCGACTGCTGGAAACATTGTTGGTGTCGCTGGATTAAAAGCAATGCCAGGAGAAACAATCACCCAAAAACCAACAGAGCCATTCGAAGAAATATCACACATCTTTGATCCTGTTGTTACTAAAGCGGTTGAAGCGAAAAAACCAAGTGACCTTCCACGCCTCGTTGAAATTCTTCGCATGGTTCAAAAAGAAGATCCATGTATCAAAGTAAAGATCAACGAAGAAACAGGAGAACACTTGATGAGTGGTATGGGTGAACTGCACCTTGAAGTCATTGAAAATAGAATCAAGACAGAAAAAGGACTTGACATCCAAACCAGCGCGCCAATTGTCGTTTATAGAGAAACAGTTTCCAAAGCATCTGAAATTATGATGGGAAAATCTCCGAACAAGCACAACCATTTGTTCTTCAAGGTTGAGCCAATCCCACAAGCAGTGATTGACGCGATTAAAACAGGTGATTTGCCTTTAAATTCTCGTGTCAAGAAAGTTGATCTTGTTATGCGAGACAAACTTGTCGCGATGGGTTTTGACACAAAACTCGCAGCGAAAGTCAAAGGGTTCTTTAATTACAACGTGATCTTTGAACAGACTAAAGGACAGATTCACCTTGGTGAAATCATGGAAATGGTTCTTGACATGTTTGAAGATGTCATGAACGCGGGTCCACTCGCGCGTGAGCCCTGCTTTAAAGTTATGGTTTCGTTGATGGACTGTAAGTTGCACGAAGACGCAATCCACAGAGGTCCTGCGCAGTTGTACCCTGCTGTTCGTGAAGGTATTCGCGAAGCAATGAACGCTGCTGGTCCTGTGATGTTCGAACCAGTACAGATTTTGCAATTCGAAGCGCCAGTGGATTACATGGGAGAAATTTCCAAATTGATCGCGAACAAACGTGGTCAGTTATTGGAGATGGATCAAGTGGGAATCATGGTTGTTGTCAAGGCAAAACTTCCAGTTGGAGAAATGATTGGCATGAGCAACGACTTGCGTTCCGCTACTGGTGGACGAGGAAGCTCCTCTGTTATTGACCAGATGTTTGAAAAACTGCCTGGTGAATTGCAGATGAAGATTATTACCCAAATCCGAAACAGAAAAGGTTTGAGTGAGAATCAGTAGGTTGATTTATTTTTTTTGTTTTATTTTTTGTTTGCTTATTTGATTGTTTTTCGCTATTTCTTTTTTTGGATACTAAGTTACTATTCAGAAATTACTACAAACCTATTTATACTTGTTACAACAAAATATAATTATGAAAAAGATAATACGCAATAAGGCAATTATGTATATCCTATTTTTGCTTTTTATTATCGGATTCTTAACTTACTTTCTGGATGGGTTCTATGCAGTGAATAGGTTGCTTGAGGGGACACCACGTGAAATTGTTTTTGTTGTTGCATTCTTAGTTGTAGCTTGGCATTTAATTAAAGTGATCCAAAGTATTTCTGCAAAAAAAGATGTAAAAAAGTGTGTCATTCTAGGCGTTTTCTTCGCTGCATATACAATAATCATGCTCTTATATTATCCATATTTCTCGTTAGTGGCTGTACAAAATAATTATGGAGAAAATTTGTTAGGTAATTCTTCGTATTATTTGTTATCTTTTAACTTTTTTACAATGAATGGGCTCTTATTTTTCTCCTATTGGTTTTCAAGTTGTTTCTTACTGGGAATTTCTTCGCTAGTCTATCTTGGAGTTCTAAAAACTAAAAATCTCTCTTGGCAGCGATTTAAGTTTTAGTATCGCCAAGCAAAGAAAAATCTGACCACGGTAATTATTTTTTGTTTTCTTTTTAATTTTCTCTCTTATGGAATAGTTCGTTCAACAGACCACTCTTGAGCATAGAGTAAAACAAGACCAGCACAATTATCTCCTGAACGATATTGGCGTGCCTGTTCAATTCCAATGAGTGTTGTAAGGATATGGAAGTTTGTTCCTTTGTGACCAAAAATTGCAATTTCATCTTCGGGGGTATGAGATGCAACAATCTTTTCTATTCCTTCGCGAACTCGCTGTTCAACCATTTCGTGCGATTCTCCTCCCTGAGGACAATACACCGGATCTCGTAATTGTGCTCTGAAATCTCCTGCGAATTCTCCTATGGCTGTTCCTTCAAGAACACCAAAATTTCTCTCATTAAAATATGGAACAGTAATAATAGGATATGTATTTTGTGTTGCGCGTTGCGCAGTTTCTTGCGCTCGTACCAAATCGGAGGTATACACTGCAGCAAGTTGCAATGCTGCAAAATAAGAAGCGAGCGCATCAGCTTGTTTTTGTCCTATTTCGTCTAGTGGAATATCTGTCTGCCCTTGGAGACGTGCTTGTTTGTTCCACGACGTTTGTCCATGACGAAACAGATGAATTCTCATATATCAAGGAAAAAAAGATTGCTTTATAACTATTGTGACTCACGCACAAACAACTTCACTCTTTTCTTCTCATCCACAATAAATCCCTCTAAAGAACGAAAATGAATCGATTCTTGTAATGGAATTTTGTTTTGCAAAAGCGCGTACGCTGGTTCAAGACATGGACTGTGTGTCACAATAAGCGCACTTTGTCCATCTTGTAATTTCTTTAGGATGTTGCGGATTAATTGCGCAAGTTCTGTTCCGCTGTCAAATTCAATATCCGCGTCTTTTTCTATTTTTGGATCATGATTCACAATTAATTTTGCTGTTTCACTACATCGTTTTCTTGGTGATGAAATCGTGATTGCGAATTCAGGGAGAAGCTTTCCAATCATCGCGCATTCTTCTTCTCCTTTTTTCGTAATCCCGCCAGTGAGAAGATTTTTTTGCGCATGGCGAAGGGCAAAGACGTGTTTCATAGCCTTCTTTGATTTGTTTTTGTTTTTAATTGTTTTGCTTCTTAGAGCATATGTTGAGAAAGTAATCAGAAAAAGCAAATGCTTATCCTCCTTTATCCTTCACTCTTTTCGTCTTTTCTGTCTATTGTAATCTCTTTAATATTATGTTTAGAGCCTATCCCGAAAGGAATAAATAGTAGCTTTCTCATTGAATAGATATTAGGGAATGGGTCACGTGAGAATGAGAAGAGGTGACCCGATGGGATTAGTTGTTAGAGATGATGGTTGGAGAATTCCGGATGAACTTT
>JACRPI010000001.1 GCA_016214075.1 Candidatus Woesearchaeota archaeon | reverse complement strand
TGATCACTCACTCATCACTTCCCGTGCGCGTTGCATGCGCAACGCTAGATGTCAGTAAAAGCGCATACTACGATACAAAAAATAAAGAACCTGCTATGAATAAGGATGAAGCAATTTTAAATCAAATCAGAATCATAGCAAACGATTTTTCGAGGTACGGTTATCGTAGAATGACCAAAGAGCTTCAACGTAGTGCCATTGCGATAAATCATAAACGAGTGCACCGCATTATGAAAGAGCATTCATTGCTTGTGAAGCGAAAACGCTTCACTCCGATAACAACGCAATCAAACCACAATCTGCCACGATATGATAATCTCATAAAAGAGAAAATAATCATAAGGTCGAATGAAGTCTGGGTATCTGATATCACCTACATTCCAGTGCAAAATGAATTTGCATATTTGGCGTTGATAATGGATTTGTTCAGTCGCAAAATTGTGGGCTGGAACTTAAGCAGAAATGTGGATACAACACTAACTCTCACTGCTCTCAATATGGCAGTCAGATTGCGTGGAAAAAATAATATCGTTGGTTGTATCCACCACTCAGATCATGGAGTGCAATACCTCTCTGGAGCATATATGGATAGACTCCACGAACTTGGCATGTTGCCAAGCATGGGAGAAGTTGGAAATTCGTATGACAATGCTCATGCAGAGAGTTTGAACAAAACAATAAAATGGGAGGAGGTATGGATCAATGAATACAAAACATTTCAACAAGCATATGAAGCAATAGCAGAATTCATCAAAAAGTACAATGAGAAAAGATTGCACTCATCAATTGGATATGTACCGCCAAATGAGTTCGAACAACAAAAATTAAATAGGGGGAATAGTATCTTAACTTACTGTCCACGAAAAGGGGGTCAGTCCAATGTGTGTCTATCATAATTTAACTCTCAAATACGATATCAGTCACTTCAACTAGTCAATGATTTCTCCATCATTCATCACAAAGGATAGGTAGCCATCACCAAAAAGATTAGTGCCACTGCTATAACTTGAAAATTTAGCAGTGTAGGTAACAGAGTCTCCTTTCTTTAGCTTAAGCAAATTCTGGTATTGGTTATTATTAACATACACCGTAATGTCATATCCTGAACCACCTTGATGATTAATGTAGAGTCGTAAATTATCTAAAACACTTGCATCTATTTCATACACTGTACCAGTCCATTTCACATATTCATCATAATATTCTGTTGCAAATATATTCTCTTTTGATAAATCAGTATATCTTGAACTTGGTGAAAATATCGCCCATAAATCATCATACGTTTTATCAAGGTATTTTGTTTCTATTGTCTTTGCTTCTGTTGTTTTGATGGTAGTAGATGTTTCAACTTTTTCTGTTGTCTCAACAGTTTGTGTGTCTGTTGCTTGTATTCTCTCGCTAGCTTCTTCAGCAGTTGAAGACATTCCAAACCCCATAGCAACGAAAATAATAATAACAAGTATGAATTTAATTCCACCTGATATTTCAATATTAAATTTCTCTGCGATGAGCGTGTCAAAATAAGGTATGAGCATAGCTGCACAAAGAATAATTACAATACCCCAAAATGGTGATGTGATCATAACACCCATTCCTGTCATAATAAATAGGATTCCAAATATCCAACTCAATATATAAGAGATTCCTTTTCCAATATGACCAACCGTAATTTTTGTTTTTTCTTTTTCCATTTTTTCACCTACTCACAATCCCAAGCTTTGTAATATCCCACCGCTTCTGCAACATCTATACTACTGAAACATGTTCTATCCTCTCTTGCAATGCTTTCTACTCCAAAACAATCGCAGTAATACCATTGATTTGTACTTTTGTCTCCCACTGCAATGTGATTTTCATCACATCCTAAAGATTCACAAGAAGCGTATTCTGTTCTTTGTGGCTCTTCTTCCACATAATATTCTTCATCTATAAACGCAGAATAATCCTCATCTGCACTTACTGTATCACCAAACATTTCTGTATCTTCAACAAAAGAATCTTCTTCCAATAATTCTTCTGTTGGAATCGTTGCTTCCTGTTCAAGTATTTTTGTAGCTCCTCCAATCCAAGAGTAAAGGAAAAAATCCCTAAATGTCACATAATATGTTTTTGACTTCATAAGATTAAACTGTACAGCTTTTTTCTCATCCGAAGTGTAGAAACCGTTTGTGTCAGTTATCTTTCCAAAAGGCTCAAGAATATAGTTAAAGCCGAAGCCACCTGTGAATGCACTATCTTCTTCGCTGGTATTCTGTTCATTTATTATGGTAATTGTATAATAGTAGTATGGAAACTTGAATTCTCGTTTAAACCCAGAACTACCTATAAATGAATCACTTGCATTTGTTTGATTGAGTTCTGCAAGTGTTGTCTTTTCAATAAAGTATTTGTATCCATCTGCTTGCTCTGTTCGTATTGCACCTTTTAGCATTCCAGACTCTTCCAGTCCTTGTTCTACTGTTGTCAGAAACATTTGCTCTGAGGACTTTACTTCAACAGTTATATCAAATGTACCATCCCTATAAAGCTTCTGGTAAAAATTGACTGTACCGCAGCCTGTCAATAGTAAGGAAATAACGAGTATTAACAGTAAAATTGTTTGTTTCTTCATACACACCACTTCTTAGGAAACTTTGCTTTGCTGGCTTTTATATTTTTTGGTGTATATTTGGTGAAAAAGAGATATATATTCAGGTTGTATTTGGACATATGACAAATAACCTGAAATTAGTTTCTTGGGTATTGAGGGGGTCAGTCCAATTTAGTTTTTTACCAAAATAAAGTTTAGGGATTCTAAAGGACTGTAAGGCGATTCACAAAGCAGTAAAACTAATATTTACTCAACAGCAAAGAAAATACTCGCACCTACAAAAGTAAAAATGTCAGGGGGACCCATTGCCGCAGCAATGGGGTATTATTGATGTAAAAGAATAACCAAACAGAAATACGACTAAGATAGTTCATACTTCAATGAATAACAACGCAAAGCTAACTCAAATCCTTATGTGTCTTATACATAAACGCTAATTCTTTTTGGTGTTTTGCCATTGCTTTTGTCACAGTTGCGGAAACTTCTTCGCTCAATAAACACTGCTGTTTACGAAGGATCTTCACGACATTTTCATAAATCTTTTTCGCGATGCGCTCGCAATTTTTTTTAGGAAGCTGCGCAGAAAGACAAGAATGATAAATAGATGCATACAGTTTTTTTTCATTAAATGTTTCCTTTGTTCTGTTCATTTTAACGACAGTTATTTTTTTTGCCATGTTTTCACCCGAAGTTTATTGTTCCATTTGCGATAAGGATCAAAAGCCAGCCAAGCAAAATAAGGACAATCCCTATTGCAAGGCGCATATAATGTTTGTAACTATGCTTCCACATTTTGATATCATGAAGTTTCATGCCATAATAAACAAGGAATAAAATGACAATAAGGGGGGAAACAAAAATCAAATTATACAGTGCCAATAAAAACACCGCGAACATGCTAAAATTCTGTGATAAAATTAAAGTAATCGCAAGATAAGGACCGCCCGTGCAGGGAAGTTCAACGCCAGCAACGAATGCGCCAAGAATAATAAGAGAAGGAAATGTTATTTTTTTACTGAGTTCATGAATTCGTTTTGCGTGCTTAGGAGAAATTGCTAAGCTAAACCCTCTCCCATACCAAAAATAATCTTTAATCTCCAATAACCCTCCAGCAACAACAACAAGCGCAACGCTGATAGAAATATATTGCGCAACGATGAGTGGCACGCTGTGAAAAAAAAGAACAAGCCCAAGACCTGCAAGGAAATAGACAATATAAACAGATCCAATATAAGTTAATCCAAAGAGCAAAAGCTTTTGTTTGGATTTCCCCACAACAATAAGCGTGGAAATAAGTAAAATTAAAACTCCGATAGCGCACGGATTAATCGAATCAATGAGTGCAGTAAAGACGACAGTTCCAAACGTGGGTAAAAGTGCTTCAACAGTCATAGTTCATCACATTTTTTATTCAAACATAATTTTCAATCGATCGCCAGGAGGGACATCGGCGTACGGGCTAATAATGTAGGATGGAATCTCTTCTATTTCTTCCCATGTTTCAGCGTCTCCTTTCTGCACATAAAGATGCAGTGTGCCTTGTTTTTTGCCGCAGTAATCATCGTTCTGCCAATATTTCAAACTGCCATCTTCTTGAGGGATGCCAATGTATGTCTGTCCAAGCGTTCCGCCGATTGCGTTAAAAAATGCGCTAAGTGTGACATCATTCCAGGAAAAAACAGTTCCCTCAATATGCATGCGATAATCATTGTGATGATGGAGTAATGGTGTTCCTACTTTATTGGATGGAAATTGAGAAGAGGGAAGTATTTGTTGTTCTCCGCAGATCCAGATTTCAAAATCAGCGTGCCAATGCACAGGACCATTGGTTTCAGAGAAAATGTTGTAATAGAAAGTATGGGCAACGATATAGAGTGTGCTCACACTCACCAGAACAACAATGCTCCAGAAAACAACTTGTTTTGTCTTTTCACGCATTTTTTTCTTGAAGACTGCGTACAAAAGGAGGAATACAGTGAGAAGAGCAGTGTAAAAGAGAACGAGAAGAGGAGAAGGAAGTTGTTCAAGGAGTGTGGGTTCATGTCCATGAGCGAAAACAAGAGGAAGACCAAAAACAAAGAGCATCAATCCTGTAAAAAGGTTTTTTTGCAGTGTCATGTACGTTCTCAAGTAATTTTTGTATTTAAACGTATGTTTTTATTGCTATTACTAAAGGACAATAAAGGGAGCCCTCAAATCGTTATCTTTAAATATACAATCTCCCAGAAAAAGCGAAAAGGTGATGTTCATGAAAAAAATGCTTATTATTCTTGCGCTTCTTACAGTGAGTCTTCTCGCTGCGTGCCAAAGCCGCATCGTCAGTGATGATATTACTGGTGGTGTTGTAGGAGTAGCAGATTATGGGGCTGCGAAAGAAGAATATATGGGGGACGAACTTGTTATCGTCAAAGAATTCCATGTGGTCGCAGACAAGTCCATTTACAGACCAAAAATATTGGAA
Source organism: Candidatus Woesearchaeota archaeon (assembly GCA_016214075.1). Classification (NCBI taxonomy): domain Archaea; kingdom Nanobdellati; phylum Candidatus Woesearchaeota; species Candidatus Woesearchaeota archaeon. Next base: position 13,511 of record JACRPI010000001.1, on the reverse strand, counting down.
GTTGATAAGGGAGATTATGTAAGAATAATCTTTTATGCAAGTAATAGTAATCACGGCTTTGTCCTTCCAGCGTATGGTATTAATGAATTCCTTGAAGAAGACAATTATAAAACAGTAGAATTTGTTGCAGATCAAGCAGGTGAATTCACGTTCTTTTCGAATGTCTATTCTGGTCCAGGAACAAAAGATATGAAAGGAACATTAGTGGTGAATGAATAACTATTTTTTTTCATTTATTTTTTTAATACTTCTATTCGCTCAGCAAGACCTTGTATGACAACGCAATCTATTTTTTAGCAGTAACAAAAAACAAGAAGAAATAGACAAAAGAGAATCTAAAACAGCGAGATAGGAAAACTCTTTTCACAAACTTAATAAAAAGAGACCAATTGAAAAATCTTGGAGGGTGATGTTTATGGCAGAAAAGCATGAAAAAACAGAAACACCAGTTCAGGAAAAAGAAGCACCAAAGCAATTATTTGTTATCACAACAGAAAATATTTGGAAGATAACAACAGTAGTACTAGCAATTGTGGTCATCGGATTTATTGTCCAGAATTTTATGGGCACAGAAAGAGGAGATACTGCAGACACTGGAGACAGTGGCGATAGTGGAGATGCAGGAGATAGCGGAGACACAGCAGAAGTTATTGATGTTGAACTCTCAGACGCAGATCAAGTAAAAGGAGAAGAAGATGCTCCGGTGACGATTGTGGAATACAGCGATTTCCAATGTCCGTTCTGTAAACGATTTTATGAGCAGACACTTCCAAGCATTGAAGAAAAGTACATTGCAACAGGAAAAGTAAAACTAGTGTACAGACACTTCCCATTAAGTTTCCATCAGAATGCGCAGGTTGCAGCAGAAAGTGCAGAATGTGCTGGTGATCAGGACAAGTTCTGGGAAATGCATGATATGTTATTTGAAAATGGCTCAGGCGATGGGACAGGCTTAAGCAAAGAAGATATTCTTGGCTATGCAGAAACGCTTGAGTTAGACGTTACAGCATTTACAGAATGCCTTGATTCAGGCAAGTACACAGAGAAAGTTGCAGATGACATGACTATGGGCGCAAGTCAGGGAGTTTCAGGAACACCTGGATTTTTAGTCAACGGCGTATTAGTTGTTGGCGCGCAGCCATTTAGTGTTTTCGAAGCAGCAATCGAAGCAGCGCTTGCAGAATAGAGAGCTTTGAATAACTATTTTTGTGCGAATTCAAAGCGGTTCTATTAAAGACTTTGATAATCCACAAGAAAAGAATCAAAGTCTTCAATAATTTTTTTATTTTATTTTTTCTTATTTTTTTCTTTTGAAATGGCTGTACTTTTTTCTCCTCAGTTCATAACGTCGGCGTCCAATGCACTAATCGAGCAGCATTGATAACAACAAAAACAGATCCTACATTATGAATAACAGCGCCCATAGCAGGAGAGAGCATACCGCTTGCTGCAGCCCCTAAAGCAAGGACATTCCAAACAGCTGCTATCCATAAGTTTTGCTTAATGATTGTTAACGTCGATCTGCTGAGAAGAAGCGCTTCTGTCGCTTTGGTTAAATCTCCAGACATGACAACGATATCTGCTGTATGTTTGCTTACATCAGCAGCGCTGATTCCTGCTGCAATTGAAACATCAGCGACAGCTAATGCAGGTGCATCATTGACGCCATCCCCAATCATTCCAACAGTGTAGCCTTCTTTTTGTATTTCCTTAATTTTAGCAACTTTTTCATGCGGTAATAATTGAGCATAAGTTTCTTGAATTCCAACAGCTGTAGCGATATTTTGTGCAATTGCAGGAGCATCTCCTGTGAGCATTACTATTCTTGTAATGCCCGCTTTTCGCAAAATAGCAACAGTATTTTTTGCTTCCATTTTTGGAATATCGCTCATGGTAATAAATCCGACAACTTTTTTATTTATTGCAACCAGTGCTCCGGTTTGTCCTGAGAATTCAGCGTTATGAAGTAATTTTGTCGCAGCAAGAGGGATCTTAATTTTCAGATGTTCTAAAAGTTTTTGATTTCCAACAACTATGTTTTTATTCCCTATTTGAACGGAAACTCCTGTGCCGGGAAAGGAACGAAAATGAGCAGGACTTTGTAGAACCGTATCCCCTATTCCTCTTTTTTCTGCTTCTTTGATAATCGCCTTTGCAAATGGATGCTCTGACAAATGTTCGGCTTTCGCAGCGAGCATAAGGACATTTTTCTCAGTGTTTTTTGCAATAGTGTACACTTTTTTGACCTGTAATTTACCAATGGTCAACGTCCCGGTTTTGTCAAAAGCAATCGCATCCACTTTTGCAGCTTTCTCAAGTCGTGAACCGCCCCTCATGAGAAGCCCGCGCTTCGCTCCAGCGGCAACTCCTGCAATGATGGCAGTTGGTGTTGCAAGCACTAAGACGCAAGGACATGCAACGACCAAAACAGCAACTGCATTAACAACACTTCCTGTAATCAAGTAGGTTGCTGTTGCAAGGAGAAGAACTCCAGGAGTAACAAACCTTGCGTATTTGTCAGCAGTTCGTACAACAGAAGCTCGTTCTTCCAATGCAGAAAGTGCAATTTTTGCTATTGAGCCAAGAGCGGTTTTATCCCCAAATGCAGATGCTTTAATTGTTAGGGCACCTTCGGTAATAATTGTTCCAGCAAGTACTTTTTGTCCTTCTGTTTTTAAGAGAGGAAGAGACTCACCTGTTAACGCCGCTTCATCTACTAACGCTTTCCCTGATAGAATAATTCCATCAACAGGAATTCTTTCACCTGGACGAACAATAATAGTATCATGAACCACTAGCGTAGAGAGAGAAACGCGTTGTTCGTTGCCGTGTGCATAACGGGTTACGGTGTCTGGAAGCAGTGTGCCAAGCGCTTCGATGGCCGCTGTTGCGCGATGAGCAGTAAAATCTTCTAACACTTTACCAAATAACATCATAAATGCGACTAAGGCAGCAGAGACATATTCACCGATGATGAGAGAAGCGGCTAATGCTAACATTACCAATTCATCAACATTAAATTCACGTCTCAATAGTCCTTTTACCGCGCCAATAGCAATAACTCCTCCTCCAATAAACACGCCAGTAATAATAAGAATGTTTGTAAGAACCAAAGGTACTTGATTTGTGAAAGATAAACTCCAGCCAATGAGAGTAAATATTCCTGTAATAAGTGCGGCTATTCCCTCAGTTGATCGAAAAGAGCGGAGGAGAAGGGTTATTGTACTCTTATTCATGACTAAACCTCATTGTTTACAAAATAGCATTTTTTTTCTCTCATCTGTTTGAGTAGCGTAACTCTTATTAATTCTTTGTGATTATTAAAGCAGCTCGAGCACAAACTATATCAAAAAACTTCTTTTACTCGCTTTTTGGAATAGTTTGTTCACTTCGTTCGCAAACTATATAAAACCTCAACGCATCACGATTTCCATGACAGTAACAGAAACAGTACAAAAGAGTAAATGGAAAATAATCATCGCCCTTTTTCTCATCATTGCGGGAGTCACTTGGTTTGTGACAAGACCAACATATGATGATGTCTACACCGCAAAGCCAATCAAGGGAAATACTGATGCGATGGTAAGAATTGTTGAGTTCTCTGACTTTCAATGTCCCGCGTGTGGCGCAGCAGCACCAACAGTGAAAAAAATTATGGAAGTGTATGGAGACAGAGTGAGTTTAGAATATAAGCATTTTCCGTTAACTTCCATTCATGCGTTCGCGTTTAACGCAGCAGAAGCAAGTGAGTGCGCAAATGATCAAGGAAAGTTCTGGGAAATGCATGACATCATGTTTGAGAAACAGGATGAACTATCAATAAGTTCATTGAAGGACTATGCAGAACAAATTGGCTTGGACACAGAAAAATTCAACAACTGTTTAGACAGCAATGCGAAGGCAAAATATGTTACCGCAGATTTCAATGAGGGGATTGGTAAAGGAGTAGATTCAACACCTTCTTTCTTTGTCAACGGAAAAAAAATAGAATCTTGGAAGTATGAAATATTTGCTGCGGCATTAGACGCAGCGCTTGCAGAAGCAGGAGCAGCGGAAAGTGTTGAAGAAACAGAGACAACAGATTCTGTAAATCCTTCTGAAGAAGCAACTGAAACAGTGAATGAAGAAGAAACAGCTGGAGCAGAGGAAGCAATAGCAGAGTAAAATGGTCTACGTCCACAATATTGATCCAGTTCTCTTTGATCTTGGCTTTCTTCAAATCCGCTACTATGGTCTCGTCTATGTTCTTGGTTTTTGTATTGCGTATGGACTTCTAACGTATTTCATAAGAAAGAAACAAATCGCGTTGACAGAAGACGAGCGCGATACATTTCTCTTGTATGCGGCGCTCGGCGTTCTTATTGGATCGCGAGTCTTCTATTTCCTCTTCTACAATTTTAGTACAGTTCTAGAAAATCCGTTGCAATTTTTCAAAATTTGGGAAGGGGGTATGAGTTTTCATGGCGGCTTAATTGGAGTCCTCACAGGAGGGTATATTTTTTGCAAACAATACAAGAAAGACTTCTATGAAATGGCGGATATAGTAGTTATTCCAACAGTAATTGGTTTAGGGTTGGGAAGAATCGCGAACTTCATCAATGGAGAGCTCTACGGCAGGCCAACGTCACTTCCGTGGGCAGTGGATTTTGGCGATGGCATTCCACGGCATCCGTCACAGCTCTACGAGTCAGCAAAAAACTTCATTATTTTTGGCATGCTCTGGATGTTGAAAGACAAAAACCTCAAAAAAGGCACGCTATTCTGGACATTTATCACGTTCTATGGCGCGTTCCGCTTCACAATTGAGTTTGTGCGCCAGCCAGATCCGCAGCTGGGCTTTGTGCTCTTTAATGTCCTCACAATGGGTCAAATGCTGACAGGAATCATGGCGATCACAGGCACGCTTATTCTCGTAAAATGGTATATTTGGGAAAAAAGACCTTAAATTTTATAAATGACCTTATAGTTTTGTGCAATATGAATAAAGTTATGGCTGCGGTAGATGGTCTTACAGCACGATTAGGAAGAGCTCCCAGAATATTGCTTGTTGATGATGAAGAAGACATAACGGAAATGTTTGAAAGAGCATTTGCAGTGGTGGGATATAAAGCAGTAAGAGAAAAATGCACAAATGCTGCAGGAGCACGAGTTCTAACAGCGCGAGAAGCATATGATGTAATTGTGTCAGATTTTAACAACAAAGGGGCATCAGGAGACCATGAAGGAGGAATGACTCTATATAGAAAATTGCAAAGAGAAAGAGTAGTACCTCCATTGTATGTTGTTATCAGTGGTCAAGATAATTTAACAATCCCACGAGAAGTTCCATTTATGAGAAAACCAATTGGATTGTACGATCTTACACACCGAGTCACCACCGAACTCAGAGGAAGACTTGCTCCTGTAGCAGGCTACACCTCGCAACCAGCAGAAGCAAAATAAACAATTAATTCTATCTACTTCTTCTCATATTTATCATATCCTTGTTGATCGATCTCAAGTGCTAAGTCACGTCCACCACTCTTCACAATACGACCATCAACAACAATATGGACAAAATCAATTTTGTTCAAATACTGTAAAATCCGATTATAATGCGTAATAATCAAGAATCCTCTATCAGGACTCAATAACTTGTTAATCCCTGCAGTAATAATTTTGAGCGCATCAACGTCTGTGCCAGAATCAATTTCATCAAGGATGCAGTACTTTGGTTCAAGTAATGCCATCTGTAAAATTTCGCATCTTTTTTTCTCGCCACCAGAAAATCCTTCATTCAAATATCGTCGTGCAAACAGTGGATCCATCTCGAGTTCTTTCATTTTCTCTTTCAAAATCTTCTGAAATTCAGGGATCGCGATTTTCTGTCCTTTAATTGCGCCAGTTGCAAGACGCAAAAAGTTCGCGACAGTGACACCAGGAATCTCTTCAGGATACTGAAATCCTAAGAACAATCCTTTTTTCGCGCGCTGGTCAGGAAGAAGAGCAAGTAAATCATCGCCATCAATAGTCACGCTCCCGCCATCAACAGTATACTTGGGACTGCCCATCAACGTATACGAGAGCGTGCTTTTTCCAGAACCGTTTGGTCCCATAAGCACGTGCACTTCTCCTTTTTTTACGGTAAGACTCAATCCTTTGAGAATCTTTTTGTCTGCGATAGATGTCTGTAAATCCATAATTACTAATCCTTGTTTCGTCATTTATACCACCTAAATTTCCGAGAGGGAAATACCTTGCGCGTCTTTTCCTTCATGTTTGAGGATACTTCGTTGCAAAACCCGCAAGCCGAGCATTGCGCATTTAATGCGGAGCGGCGCGACATCAATCTCCAACAGCGCAAGCACGTTTTGTTTTTCCATTTTCATAATTTCTTGAAATGATTTTCCTTTGAGTTCATCAGTGAGCATAGAGATCGAAGCCTGCGAAATTGCGCAGCCGTGACCATCAAATTTAATGTCCTGTATTCTCTGTTCAGCGTCAAGCGTTGCGGTGATTTCAATCTCATCGCCGCAAGATGGATTCTTCTCTTTATTCTGAAGAGCAGGATGTGCAACTTTTCCTTTGTTATGGGGATTTTTGTAGTGATCCAAAATAATTTCCATAGAATAGGTGTCAAACGTCATCAGCCAAACACCTTTCGTACTTTATCTAATGCAGCAACAAGCGCGTCAATTTCTTCTTTGGTTGTATACACATACGCGCTCAAGCGAACAGTTGCGGGAACGCCCATAGAGTCAAGCAAAGGCTGTGCGCAGTGATGACCAGCGCGAACAGCAATTCCCTCCTGATCTAAAATAGAGATCACATCATGTGCGTGAATGTTGCCAAGTGTAAAAGAAACAACAGCGCCACGTTTTCCTTTCGCAAACGCAGGAGCGTAAACAGTAACATCTTTTTGTTTTTTGAGTTGTGCAAGTGCGTATGCGGCAAGTTCTTGTTCCTGTTGCCAGACATTTTCCATGCCGAGTTTTTCAAGATACGTGAGCGCCGCGCTAAAGCCAACTGCGCCAGCAATGTGGGGTGTTCCTGCTTCAAATTTCCAAGGAAGATCCCCAAAGCTTGTTTCCTGTTCAGTAACACTGCCCACCATGCCACCGCCAAAAAGGAAAGGGGGCATTTTCTCGAGCAGTGCACGCTTGCCGTACAAAACACCAATGCCTGTTGGTCCAAGCATTTTGTGGCTGGAAAAGCTGAGAAAATCACAATCAAGATCTTGTACATCAACAGGCATGTGCGGCACGCTTTGTGCGCCATCAACACTCAATAATGTATGTCCACCATCTTCAGTTTTATTTGCGTGCACAAGTGCCGCAATGTGTTTCACATCATTCACTGTTCCAAGAACATTGGACATATGCGTCACACTTACAATTTTTGTCTTTTTTGTGAGAAGTGTGTGAAGATGTTCGAGATCAATGGCACTATCAGAAGTAATCTCTACAATTTTCAACACAAGCCCATGCTGTTTTGCGCATTGCTGCCAAGGCACAAAATTACTGTGATGTTCTTTTCTGCTGACAATAATCTCATCGCCTTTCTTAAAGGTTTTTGTAAGACTGTACGCAAGAAGATTGAGTGATTCAGTGGTATTTTTTGTAAAAATAATTTCTCTCCATGATGCTGCGTTGATAAACTGTGCAGTGTGTTTGTGCGCTTCTTCATACGCAGTCGTCGCTTCTTCACCCAGTTGGTGAATCCCGCGGTGGATATTTGCGTGGCTTGTGCTATAATAATGCGAAATAGCGTCAATGACTTGTTGCGGTTTTTGAGAAGACGCGGCGCTGTCTAAATACACAAGCGGTTTTCCATGAACTTTCCGTTGTAAAATAGGAAAGTCTTTTCTGATTTTTTCAACATTAAGCATAACTTTGTTCACCTGATTCTTCACTTTGTTCAAGAAGTTGTTCTTCCTCCTCAAGTTGCGATTCCATATGCAATTTTTTTCTGATAAGTGCCATAACTTTTTGTTCAATCTGTTTGTCAGGAATAAGTTTCGCAAGCTGTGCAAAATATCCTTCCACAATTTTCATCCGTGCGTGTTGTTCATCAAACCCTCTACTCATCAAATAAAACAATTTGTCTTTGTTAATTTGTCCAACAGAAGATTCATGTGTTGCGCGAACATCAAAATTATCAATCTCCATGCTCGGAATTGCGTTTGCTTGGCTGTCTTTGTTCATAAGCAATGTTTTAATTTTTTGATTGCCGCAAGAGCCAAAAGAAGGAGGCGCGATTTTAATCAACCCACGGCACATTGCTCGAGAGTGATCTGCGACAACACCAACAGTGTTCATGTCTGCGAAGGTGTGTTTTCCAATTTGAATGGTTCTTGAGATAATGTCAAATTTCTGCGTACCTTCTCCAAAAAAAACAGTAGTGTTTGTAGAAGAAGCGCCGTCTTCACGCAATGTTGCAGCTGCAGTTGCTCGCGTGTATGCGCTGCCAAAATGCGCTTCAATCCAATCCATGCGTCCATCTTTCGCGACAGTTGCTTCTTTGTGTGCATACCCTTGAATTGTTTCAGAATATTCTTGAAGGGTAACATGAGTAATGTGCGCTCCTTCCTGAACGTTTGCTTCGACAAGCGTGCTTGCGTAGCCTTGGAGAGATGCGTCGGAAGATTCTTCTTGAATAATCGTCAGTTTGCTTAAGGGTTCTGCGACGATGAGAAGATGATAAAGTGCAGTCATTCCAGCAGCGTGTTTGACAATATGTAATGGTCCAGTTGCTTCAACACCTTTTGGAACATACACAAATAACACATCCTGAACATGAGCATAATGGAGTGCATGGTACGCAGAGTCAGGAGCAATAATGCTTCCAAAATATTTTTGAAAAAGCTGCGCATAGGTGGAATATTGAAGAACTAAAGGAAGCGGAAGACAAATAATCTCTTTTGGGCAGTGGAGTATTTTCTCAGTGCCTAAAGTCTGAATTGAAAGTCCGGTAAGGGAAATATGTCCAATGGCTTTTTTATCTCGTGCGGGTTCTCCAAACTCTTTGGATAAGAGCAGTGCAGCAGCTCGCTTTTCCTGTAGCCATGCTGGTTCTTGTCGCTGTTGTCCTGTCATTGTTCCACCAAAGAGAAAAATCAAATGATTGTTCTTAACCAACACCTTCAATTTCTAATTCAATTAATCGGTTTAATTCAACAGCGTATTCAAGAGGAAGTTGTTTGACAATCGGTTCGATAAATCCGCTAACCACAAGTTTCACTGCTTCTTCTTCAGAAAGCCCACGACTCATGAGATAAAACAATTTTTCTTCGCTGATTCTTCCAGTAGTTGCTTCGTGCGCAATATCGACATTTTGTTCATTAATTTCCATGTGTGGGGTGGTATTGGAAACAGAATCTTTATCTAAAATAAGTGCGTCGCAAAGCACGTGCGCTTTTGCGTCAGTTGCTCCTTTGGTAATCTTCAAAAATCCGCGATAGGTTGTAATACCACCATCTTTGCTGATACTCTTTGCTTTGATTGTGCAACTGGTTTCAGGAGCGAGATGAATGACTTTTGCGCCAGTGTCTTGATCTTGTCCTTTGCCTGCGAATGCGATGCTGATATGATCTGCTCGCGCTCTTCGTCCTTTCAAAATACTGCACGGATAAAGCATCGTGACGCAGCTGCCCATATTCCCTCCTATCCATTCCATAAATCCATCTTCTTCAACAATAGCGCGCTTCGTGTTTAGGTTGTAGGTATTTTTACTCCAGTTTTCCACGCTGCTGTATCGTGCGCGCGCTCCTTTTTTGACATACACTTCAACGCAGCCTGCGTGCAAACTGTTTGCGGTGTATTGCGGGGCGGAACAGCCTTCAATATACAGAACTTCGGCGCCTTCATCAACAATGATAAGGGTGTGTTCAAATTGTCCAGCGCCTTTGGTGTTCATTCTAAAATATGCTTGAAGCGGAAGTTGAATTTTGACTCCTTTCGGAACATAAATGAAAGTGCCGCCGCTCCAGACAGCGCCGTGAAGCGCGGCGAATTTGTGGTCAGTGATAGGAACGCATTTAGTCATAAAGTATTCTTTGACCAAGTCCGGATACTGTTGGAGTGCAACGTCCATGTTCTCAAAAATAACGCCGAGTTTTGACCACTCCTCTTTAAGATTGTGATAGACCATTTCGGAGTCATACTGACTTCCTGCGCCAGCGAGAAGTGTTCGTTCTGCTTCAGGAATACCGAGCCGTTCAAATGTTCTGCGAATGTCTGCGGGAACATCTTCCCAGTTTTTGCTTTCTTTTGCGTCAGGTTTTGCGAAATAAGTAATTTCATTGAGTTTGAGTTTGTCGAGGTTTGGTCCCCATTTGGGGATAGGCATACTGTGAAATACTTTGAGTGCTTTCAAGCGAAGATCAAGCATCCATTGGGGCTCTTTTTTGTCAGAAGAAATTAAGCGAACAACATCTTCTGTCACGCCAGGAGTTGATTGAATGACATTTCGTTCTTCGTTCGCGCTGTCAAGAATCTCTCGAGTGAGTGTTGACTCTGCAAAAAGTCCTTTTTGATCGTGTTCTGTTTTCTGTACTTCTGTAGGAGCCATGTGTTCACCAATCTAATGTGTGTATGTTTAGGAGCAGGCTTTGTAGCAGTTGCCGCAGCTCTTTCCTTTATGTTCGTGCATTAATGAAAATAAACCACCTTTCTGTTCTTTGCTGAAGAAAGGAGAGGCAGTGTTGATCGCGTAAATGTGTTCTTTTCCTTGTTTGCTCATAGTGACGAGTTTGCAGTTTCTGAGCATTTCAAGAGAGTGCGAGACCCGTGTTCGTTCAACACCAAGCTTCTCTGTCATCTCGGTGACATTCATAGGTTTCTCTTCTAAAAGCTTCAAAATCTGGACACGGAGTTCATTTGCCAGTGTTTCAAAACAAAGAGATACATCGTGGGAGTCCATAGGTGAAAAGGACGTCACATATCTTTATAAAGGTTGTGGAAGAATGACCGCCTGCTTCAGCAATAAAAATATAAACCATCCTACTCTCTCTCCTTTCATGTCACTCCAATTCTACAACACAGTAACAAGAAGCAAGCAAGTATTCAAGCCATTGAGAGACAACGTGGTCAAAATGTACAATTGCGGACCAACAGTCTACAATTTCGCGCATATTGGAAATTTTCGTGCCTATGTGTGTTCAGACATTCTCAAGCGATACCTCATCTACAAAGGGTTCAAAGTCCATCAAGTGATGAACATTACAGATGTCGAAGACAAAATCATAAGAGACTCTCAAAAAGAGGGTGTAGGATTAAAAGAATTCACAGAAAAATATACACAAGCGTTCTTCGAAGATTGTGAAACCCTCAATATCAGCAAGCCAGAGCATTTTCCAAAAGCAACAGAGCATATCAATGAAATGGTTGCGTTAATCCAAACACTTCTCAAGAAAGAAATTGCCTACAAGACAGAAGATGGCATCTATTTCAATATCAGAAAATTCCAACACTACGGCAAACTCTCCAGAATCAATGTCGAGCAAACGCAGACAGGAAAACGAGTGAAAGGGGATGAATACGATAAAGAAAATATTCAAGACTTTGCGTTGTGGAAATTTTGGGATGAAAAAGATGGCAACATTTTCTGGGAAACAGAGATTGGAAAGGGTCGTCCAGGATGGCACATTGAGTGCAGTGCAATGTCAATGAAATGGCTTGGAGAACAAATTGATATCCATACAGGAGGAATAGATCTTATTTTCCCGCATCATGAGAATGAGATTGCGCAGAGCGAAGCGTGCACAGGAAAAGAGTTTGTCAAATATTGGCTCCACAACGACTACATTCTTGTGGATGGAAAAAAGATGAGCAAATCGTTGGGTAATTTTTACACATTGAGAGATCTCCTCAATAAAAGATACAAACCACGAGCAATTCGCTATCTCCTTTTATCGAGCAATTACCGTCAGCAGTTAAATTTCACCATGCAGGGGATAGACGCGGCAGCGAGTGCAGTGCAAAGATATCAGGAATTCTCTGATGCGATGAAAGCGATCGCGCAAGAAAGCGAAGAGAATAAAGATGTTGATGTGCTTATTGCAGACGCAGAAGAAAAATTCACAGAAGCGCTGGATGACGATTTGGAAATTTCGAGAGCGCTTGCAGCAGTGTTTGATTTTATCCATGAAGTAAATAAAAAGAATGAGAACAAAGAGTTAGGAAAAGCAGATGCGAAGAAGATAGTGACGTTCATAGAATCTGTTGATAGTGTTCTTGGATTGTTAAGCGAAGAAGAAAAGATTCCAGCAGATGTCCTCTATCTTGCACAGCAGAGAGACGCAGCACGAAAAGCGAAGAATTGGGCAGAAAGCGACAAACTTCGCGATGCGATTGCTGCGAAAGGATATCGCATCGCAGATACAAAGGATGGATTTGTCGTGAAGAAGGTATAACTCTTTTATTCTCAATCATCTTTAAAAAGACAAACCTATTATCATCATAAATATCACACTTATGAGTCTCACAACAAACTTTGGTGCAGTTGCGCAGATATATGATGACGCAAGACCGCACTACTCAGACTCCCTTATTGATTATGTCGCTTCTTTTTGTCAGGGAAAAAGTGTTCTTGATATGGGTTGTGGGACAGGCATTGCGACAAGACAATTAGCAGAAAGAGCTGTTCATGTTGTTGGCTGTGATGGTGATCCAAGAATGATTGCTGTTGCACGCTCTTATGAGCAACCTGCTATTAACTATGTTGTTGGTCTTGCAGATAATCTGCTATTTGCGGATCATGAGTTTGATGTGGTCACTGCGTTTAGCGCATTTCATTGGTTTACTGATAGGGCGTCTATAGATGGTATCAAGCGTGTTCTCAAAAAAGATGGTTTATTTATTGTGACTCATGGTGTTAAGGACCACATAGAGTCTGATTATTTCAAGAAGTATGCAGAAGAAGTAATAACAAATAGATTGTCAAAAAAAGAGAAACTAGATGTTGGCGAAACATTTAGAGCAAGTGGATTAGAAATAATTACCAAAGAAGAATTTCAATATGAGTTGCAATATTCTGTTGATAAGTATCTTTTGTATATGCAGTCGCGAAGTTACTGGAATGATGTTGCTGAGGATCAAAGACAAATGGTGTTAGATCATGTAAGAGGGCGCTTTAACGAAAGATATCCAGATGACAAAGTCCCTGTTCCAAGGCATTATAGTGTTGTTGTTGGAAAATCACGCTAAATGTTTCACGCAATTCAGCACATGCACAGTATGTTTTTTATCGTCAGAGATTTCTAAGATAGTTACGGCAGTATTTTTTGGATGATGTTCTTTATACTCATCCGTTGACTTTTCAAACAGATGAAGTAAAAAATAAGTCAGTGAGCCCCCATGCCCCACAATGAGAACAGTATCATGAAGATGTTTTTTAAGAGCCTATCCCGAAAGGAATAAATAGTAGCTTTCTCATTGAATAGATATTAGGGAATGGGTCACGTGAGAATGAGAAGAGGTGACCCGATGGGATTAGTTGTTAGAGATGATGGTTGGAGAATTCCGGATGAACTT